>JBIKQC010000042.1:0-15526 GCA_044349855.1 Saprospira sp. | reverse complement strand
TGCTGATTATACAGCCTTAGAAATTATAAATTGCATAAAACTGCCTCATCTGAAAAATTCGGATGAGGCAGTTTTTTACTGAGTCAGTAATTTTATTGTTAATCGCGACAAAAGGATTATTTTTGCAAAGCAGTTATAGATTTTGCTACTTCTCCTTTTTCCTAGCTTCTTTGATTTTTAATCTTTAATCCTTCAGCTTCCTATATGTTTTTAATAAAAATTGATTTTGCCTCACCTACATTTGATGAATACATCAAAATACGTTATGATGAACTTTTGGAACCTTTTGGTCTCGATTGGGACGAAGAAACAATTGTTGAAGAAGAAAAACTGGAGCATTACGGGCTCTTTGATGCGGATTTTCAATTTCTGGGAGGGGTACAATTAGATCCTACTCATGCATCCGTGAAACAGCTTGTTATCAGAAAAGCCATTCAGAGAAAAGGTTTGGGCAGTTTTGTATTAAAAGAGTTGGAAAAAATTGCTGCCGCAAAACATATGGAACAGATCTCTCTATTGGCACACAAAGCAGTATTGCCATTTTATGAAAAACAGGGTTTTGTAAAAGTAGGGAATCTAAAAAAGGTAGCAGGAATCGAACATCAGCTGATGACTAAGAAAATTGAAAAATAACAATAGAAAACTGAAAATTGACATATAAAATGAAAAAAGGAACCATACTGAACGATCTGCTGATCACCGATATTGCTTACGGCGGTACGGGCATTGCCAAGATTCCAACTGCTGAAGGTGAATTTGTAGTATTTGTAGAAAATACACTGCCCGGTCAAAAAGTAAGTGCCCGTGTCATCAAAAACAAAAAAAGATATTCCGAAGCCAAATTAATTAGAGTTACACAGCGGTCTGCAGATGAAACTGTGCTGCCCTATCAACGCATTCCGGGTGCACCTTTTGCTGCCTGGCCTATTGATAAACAGGTGGCGTATAAAAAACGAAGTACGCTTGAAATGTTTAAACGAATCGGAGAAATGCCCGATGTAGAAAATCTTTTCGATGAATTTATTGCATCGCCAAGAACCTGGAGCTACCGAAACAAAATGGAATATTCTTTTTCTACTTTGGAATCTGATATTGATACAGCCGAAGAAACAGTGGGTTTTGCTCTCGGATTCAAACGACGCGGTCAGTGGTGGGCGGTGGAAAATCTGGAAAAAGCTTCCGGTCTTTTTGACGATGTTTTCGAAAATGGCATGCCTATTATACGTAATTTCTGTATCAGTACAGGTCTACCACCATGGAATCCGGCCAAGTCTAACGGATTTTTCCGTTTTTTGGTAGTTCGCAAGAGCTTTACGGATGATGAATTGCTGTTTAATCTGGTCACCACTTCTGATGGTATGGAAAAATTTGACCAAATGTCATTTGTGAATTGTCTGAAATCTATTTTGGGCGACAGATTGGCGGGTGTTTGGCATACGATCAATGACGAGGTTGGTGATGTCGTAAAACAACCTGCTGAGGCTTCTACCCTGCTTTACGGAAAAGCAAAAATCAGAGAAAATATCCTTGGACTGAATTTCGATATCAGTATGCAGAGCTTTTTTCAGACAAATCCTGCGAGTGCCGAAAAATTGTATGCCAAAACAATTGCTTATGTACAGGAAGGTATGCAGCTCATCGGCGGTAAAGACCTTGCAGCTATGGACCTTTTCTGTGGAACAGGAACAATTGCGCAGTTACTGAGTACCTGTCCTGGGATTAAAAATATTGTGGGCGTAGATATTGTGGAAGAAGCTATTGAAGATGCTAAAGAAAATGCGGCTTTAAACGGCATCAAAAACATAGATTTTTATGCGGCAGATGCCGGGAAATTCCTTAAAAACTATCCGCAGTATGAAGGGAAAATCGGCGTGGTGGTCTTGGATCCCCCACGTGCCGGAATCGCGCCAAAAACCCTACTCAAAGTGATTGATCTGAAGGCAGGTGCAATTGTTTATGTTTCCTGTAATCCATCTACGCAGGCCCGCGATGCATTGGCATTGAAAGAGGCCGGTTATCGCTTGGTGAAGATGAGTTTTGCGGATCAGTTTCCGCATACTTCTCATATTGAGAGTGTGGCTTTGTTTGTGCTTGGAAAATAGAGATGATAAGATAAAAGATAAAAGATTTGATATTGAATTTTAAATAGAAAATCCGATTGGTATAAACCGAGCTAAAATTTTACCGCAAAGGGCGCCATGGTACACGCAAAGGACGCATATATGTCCTTGTGTTTTATGAAATCTAATGTTATTGAGGGGAAAAGAAAAACTGATAGCTTCAGTCTCTGATTTTATAAACCGCTAAAATTTTACCGCAAAGTTTACCCAGTAATAAAGGTTTACCCTTATAAATAAGGAAGAGGCCGTCCAAAAGTAATCTGGACGGCCTCTTTATTATTTGTTCAAATAATGAATCTCTGAATCTAAAATAGACTAAAAATCCAGTTAAAAGTCTTTAAATCTCTAAATCTAAAAGTCTCATAATCTTATCTAGTCCAGATCAGTAATCTTCACCTCAACCCTTTGATTGCGTTGTTTACCCAATTCGGTTTCATTATCAGCTATCGGCTTACGTTTCCCATAGCCTTTAGAACTGATTCTTTTTCTGTCAATACCATTTTTAACAAGAAACTCAGCTACATTTTTAGCACGGTCCGAAGAAAGCTTATCACAATATTCATGAGCCGGCAAACTGTTGGTATGACCGCCAATCTCGATAGAAACAGTCGGATTGTTTTTCATAAACTGCAGGAGTTTAAAAATCACTCTTTCGGCATTATTGCTGATAGTAGAAGAATCGGCCATAAAGTAGAGGTTTTCCAGTTGGAACGTATAACCCACCTTAAGTTCTGAAGCTTTTAACTCTGGATTGAATACTCCGCGATTTTCTTCTTTTACCGTTCCGTTTTTGACATTGTTGTCAGTTTTAAGATTTTTATTAGGATCAACGGGTTTTTCATTGATCTTATTGGTTTTGTTATTTTCTGCAAGCAACGGATCCGTAATATTACAGCTGTAAATTGGAGAAGCATTATCTAAAAGTATATTACCATTGTAATGGAACATAGTCGGCGTTTTATAATAAGCCTCGAGGAAGAAATAGGTATAATCGCTGTTTCTGGCAGTAAATTCAAATTCATATTCTTTCCAGGAAGTATTTTCTACAACTTCAGAGCTAGAGAGCAGTTCAGCCTTATCCTTTGAAGTATTACCGCCATATAATCTGAGTACGCAGCCTCGTTCAAAATTAGTCAGGTCATTAGGCTGAATTCTGGTCGGACTCACATATCGATCGGAACGTGCCAACTGTATTGTAAATTTATAACATTGTCCTTTTCTGATAGGTCGGCTAAGTTTCTGCCCCACAGATTCCCAGGTTTTGTTATCGCGAACCACAAGACCTATATAGGTATTTTTGTCTTGGGCAACCTGAGTTACACCAAAACCGCCAAAGGGCTGTACATCTGGTGGAGTTTCTCCGGGAAAACCACAATCGATCCATCCACTGGGCTGGTAACCTGCGCGGGGCTGATCCTCAAATGAAGGATTTTCCAAATGGATAATTTCAGATTGGGCCGATAATCCCAAGTTTCCAACTAATAGGAGTATAATTGCAAAAATTGATTTTTTGAATGGGTTATTCATGTATACTGGTTAGATTGAATGAGCAATTGAACATTTATTAAGTAGATTTGATACAAAAAAGTCAGTAAATTAAAAATTTCCTGAGAGATTGCACAATGTAAGACAACTAAACAAAAACTATGCAGATTTTACCAAAATCCAAAATTAGTAAGAAAATAGGCTTACAAAAAACTATTTTACAATAACAGATTTTAATTTTGCAATAATTATTCCAATCCTTACAAACAAGTATAAAAATGAAAGTGTTCAAATTTGGCGGTGCTTCTATAAAAGATGCAGAAGCTGTTAAAAATGTTGTAAGTATCATCAAAAGATATCTATCAGAAAATCCGGTTGTAATAATTTCTGCTTCCGGAAAGTCAACAAATGCCCTTGAGCTCGTTGTTAATGAATATCTGGCGAACAGCGGCAAGGCCTACGATGCTTTGGAATTGGTAAAACAGAACCATATCAATATGATGTCAGCGCTTTTTGCAGATGAAAATCATCCTGTTTTTGCTGAAGTGAACGATATGTTTGTCGATGTAGAGTGGATTCTGGAAGAAACTCCAAGCGGAAATTATGATCAGACATATGATCAGATTGTTTCTTTGGGTGAGCTGCTCTCTACTAAAATAGTTACAAGTTACCTGAATGATCAGGGAATACCGGCAGAATGGCTGGATGTAAGGGATTGTATTTTAACCGATAATACTTATCGTGACGCAAATATTGAGTGGGAAGAAACCGAAAAACGCATTTTGCGTATCATTCCGACACTCAGAGAGAAGGGCATCGTTGTCACACAGGGCTTTTTGGGAATTACTTCCGAAAATTTCACCACTACCCTCGGACGTGAAGGGTCTGACTACAGTGCGGCAATTTTTTCTTACTGTCTCGATGCCGAATCAATGACAATCTGGAAGGATGTACCAGGTGTCCTCAACGGCGATCCGCGTCTTTTCAAAGAAGTAGAGCTTTTGGATACAATATCTTACAGCGAAGCCATTGAAATGACTTATTACGGCGCTCAGGTGATTCACCCAAAAACATTGCAGCCCTTACAAAGCAAGAATATTCCGCTTTATGTAAAGTCATTTATCAATCCCGAAAACAACGGAACTGTCGTCTGTGCCGATGAGCCGGAGCATTATCCGCCGGTTTTGGTAGTAAAACAGGGACAGGATCTGTTGAATATCCGTTCTAAATCTTTCTATTTTGTAGATGAAGCTCGCTTTTCAAAATTGTTTGATGCCTTTGCCCGTCACCGCATCAAGGTTAATATGACACAAAATACAGCCCTTGCTTTTTCTGTAGTTGTGAATCACGATGAACGAAAATTATCCGGACTGATAGCGGAGTTGAGCGCTGAATATGATGTTGAAGTAATCGGCGATTTAAAATTGATTACAATTCGTCACAGCACTCAGGAGGTGATTGGCAGAATGGCAAAGGATCGTAAACTTTATCTGGAGGAACGTATTAAAGGTACGATTCAGTTGGTGATGAACAGTAATGAGGTATTGAGCTAGGGTCGTTTTATCGTTGAAATGGACGGCCTTCCGTTTCAACGAGGAACCCGGTTAATTTTTTTGAAGATTGCTCAACATAACCCTCATGAAAATAGTATATATTTTATTGTTTAGCTGCCTTGTCTGCAACCTTTTTGCCCAAAAACCACTGCAATACAACGCATATTTGGGCGGTAAATATATGCAGGCAGTACTGATCACCGATTCTGTTGGAAATATCGAGGGCTATTATGTTGATTTTCAGACCAAAGAAAAAGTCCGCGTCATCGGCCAATACCATGAATTGGGAGAATGGATGGAATTGAAAACGGATGAGACAAATATCCTTTTCAAATATATCAGGGCCAGAATTAACCGCACTGACGGTACTTTTAAAGGCTATTATTATACCTGGGAAAATTACATTGGCAACATTGCCCTCAGTACTCAGGAACCCGATATTGCCTATGAAGAAAATCGTGATATTGCCAATATCAACGATATTTATCCCTTGATTCGCAGGGATTTTAAACTGCCTTCTTATTCAGATTCAAAGCCTTTTCAACATGACATTCTCTCCGGAAAATATTATTTGGTCTATGAAAACGGAGAAAAGGAAGAAAGAGGAATTCAGCTGCAGCGTAGAAAAATGCTGGAATATGCAGGACTGCATGTAGTTTTCAGAGATTTGAAATGGTCTACTGACAGTGATTTTTATGAATCAAATCTGCACCTGCAGGTTTTGACCTATTATCCGACCCATCTTATTTTGGCAGTTGCCGAAGAAAAATTTGGACATATAAAAAACACCGGAGATACCAGTCTCCTGCATCGTTTCAGTTTTGCGGTCTATGAAAAAGAAGAGGTTGACAAACAGGGAGAAGCGCTTTGGAAAAATGTGAGCAAATCCAAATTTCCATCGGATATGATGGAAAAAATGCTGTCAAAAACTATCGCTGGAAAAGTGACAGAGTTGTCAAATTATTATCAATTGGAATTTGACAGAAAATGCCTTCTAAATGTTAATATACCAAATTCTTATCTGCTTGTGCCTACTCCCGGGAATCCTGGAAAAAACATTGTTTTCAACTGGTTATTTTTTGGAAACGTAAAGTTTTTATTTGAATAAACAGGGAATCTAAAATTAAAAAAATAAAAGTTGTGTAATTCAGATCTGTTCGAAACATTTTTTTAAAAAATTTTGACTCCAATACTTAAAATTATACTAAGAAACTAAAAAAAAATATGAAAAAAATAATAGTAATAGTTGGTGCAACAGGAAACCTAGGAGGCAAAATTGTAAATGCATTATTAACTAAAGGAGCAGAAGTAAGAGCAATTGTCCGCCTTGAAACTGACCTTAAAAAAATAAAAGAATTAGAGGAAAAAGGTGTCAAAGTTTTTCAGGTAGACACAAGTAATAAAGCCGAAATTTCAAAACATTGCAACGGTGCAGATTGCTTTGTTTCTGCTTTAGCCGGTTTAAAGGAAACTATAATTGATGCACAACGTGTCTTTTTAGACGCTGCTATTGAAGCAAAAGTGCCAAGATTTATACCAAGTGACTATTCAAGTGATTTTACGAACTTAAAAGAAGGTCAAAATAGAAATTTAGATTTAAGAAGAGAGTTTCATAGATATTTAGACACAACTCCTATAAAGGCAACAACTATATTTAATGGCCCTTTTATGGATTTATTGACTACAGAAATGCCTTTAATTTTGTTTAAACAACAGCGCATACTTTGTTGGGGCAATCCAAATCAAATTATAGAATTTACAACTACTCTAAATGTTGCAGATTTCACAGCTGAAGCGGCAATTGATGATAATACACCAAGATTTTTAAGAATTGCAGGTGATAGACTTTCTTGTAATGATTTTGTGAAATTGCTTACTGAACTTACCAATTTAAAGTATAAATTATTTAGGCCTGGAGGTATCCGTCTTTTAAATTTTGTCATCAATCTAACAAGATTTTTTTCACCTTCAAAAAAAGTACTTTATCCTGCCTGGCAGGGAATGCAATATATGAGAGATATGATGGAGGGAAAAATCATTTTCCAAAAATATGATAATGATAGATATGCAAATATAAGATGGACCTCTGTTAAAGACTTTTTGACGGAAGAAATAAAGGTTCTACCACGAATTTAATGGAAAATGCTAAATTTGAACATAAAATAAGGCGTATGTTCACAAACAGTCATAGGCAATGTAATTATTGATTTTTATATACCATGATATTCAGTCATTTTCTGAAGGATTGGCCGTTGTTTGCTTAGAATATCGTTGGGGATTCATTGACATAACCGGAAAATTAGTATTGGATTATTTGTATCCTACTGTTACCAATTTTAAAAATGCTGTCGCAGAAGTTTATGAAATTGAATGTACCAATGATTCCGATAACAGGGCAATGACTTTCGGCTCGGAAAGTATCGAGTATAATTCTCTGTATTTTATAAATAAAACGTAAAATAAGGTGGATGTGGTCTAGCCCCCTAATAATCAGACAATCTTACAGAATCATTTTAGATTTACTTTTTAAAATAATTTGCATTTCAGATAATCCAAAAGACTCAGCAAAAATGAGGTCAAACTATTACATGATATCACAAACAATGGAGAATATTATGAGTAGAGTAAGCCCGTTCTATCTTCTGTTGACATTTTGGCAATGAAAAGGCAATTAGCCTTTTGGAAGGAAGCGAAACACTTCTTGGTTAAAAATGTCTAAGTGAATGATATATCTATTTTCAGATTTTTTTTAAAAAATTAGTTTAAAGCAAAAAATCCTTTTACATCTTAATTTACAAAAAAATTAGTTTTAGAACTATCAATATAATTTCTAAAAAATTAAAATATTTAAACCTTTCACAATTTTAACTGTTTCAATTATTGTTTACACATGATTAGCACAAATTTTAAAAATCTTAAATCAAAAAAACATGTTTAAAAAATTCTCTATAGCAGACAAACTTCTATTTGTATCTGCTTTTTTGTCTCTTATTTTTTCTGAAATACTTTACTTTCAGGGAGCAAAAGATGATGGAATTTTTATTGGAATATGGGTTCCTTCAATATTAGCATTTGGCATTTATTTAAAACTGATTAATAATTCAAAAAATGACTGAGTTTATACCATATTTCGCCGGACTTATCACTGTGCTTTTTTCCACAGGTTTCTATTTGATAGTTAGAGATTCAAACAAGACCGATTACAGCAATAAAGCTAAAAAAGACTAACAAGAAAATAAAAAATACATGACAATTTTAATAATTGGAGCACAGATTATTGTTGCCGTTTCCGTGATATTTGTTTGGATTTTCAGATATGATACAATCATCTTAGAATTTAAGCAATTCGGTTTAAGCGATTTAACACGAACATTTGTAGGAGCATCAAAGGTTTCTTTAGCGACCTTACTGATTGTAGGTATTTGGTATTCTACACTAATTGCCATTCCCGCTATTCTTATGGGGTTGTTTATGTTATCGGCTCAATATTTTCATTTCAAAATAAAAAATACATTCATTAAGCATTTGCCTTCGTTTATTTTCTTGATTCTGTGTGCCTTCATTGCGATAGCCACAATGATAAAAATTTAAACATGAATTATTTATTATTTGCTTGCGTTTTATTTTCAAGCTTGTCTTTCATGGGATATTCAATTACATATTTCACATCAACTCATATGAAAATTGAATTTGAAAGATTTAAGTTAAAAAAGCTTGGTATCTATGTGATTTTTTTACAAATACTTGGTGCATTGGGACTATTGGTTGGTTTGCTCTTTACACCTATTATGCTTTCATCGTCGGGTGGACTATCATTACTAATGTTCCTAGGTTTAGTAACAAGAATTAAATCAAAAGATAATTTGCTGGCCACTATACCTGCAATATTTTTTATGTGTTTAAATACAGTAATATTTTATTTAGCCATTATTTCTTGGGTGTAGTAAACTTCTACAGAAATTTATTGATTTCAGGTTGATTCTACTATTTTAAAAGTATTTAAAAATATAGAATTATCAAAACAGCATAAAATTAAAAAGAGGACTTAGGTCCTCTTTTTGATTACTCCTACCCAAAATTTTCAAATCTTATATTATTCCTCCATCGACATCCGCTGTATCAGCCTTCTCGACATATCCACAAAATTTTCTTCCGAAATAACCCCTACCAATTCTCCATTTTTTACCACCGGCAGTACCTTCAGCTGATTATCCTGCATAAGTGCCAGTACCTCCGTGATGCTTGTTCCGGGAGCAACAGTTTGCGGATTTTTGGACATAACATTTTCCACAGTAGCTGTTTTTCCAAAATTTTCATCCAGAATAGAGGCCGTAGAAAGATGCTGAACAATGGCTTTTGCTGTAATGAGGCCATATAAATGCCCCTGACTGTCTTCGACGGGTAAAAAATCCAGGTCATTCCAATCCATCAGACTCAGCGCATATTCCAAAATATCATCTTTGTGGACTGTGATCAGATCTTTTGTCATGAATTCCTCTACCAGCAACTGAGAAGGATCGTATTTATCAAATTGGCCCAATTCAGGTATCTCCCATTCATGCACCGGTTTACTTTCCGACTGATTGTGGTAAATTGCCGCAGTCAGTGTCGTTAAACTTTCATCGACACTGGTTTCTTTTTTGAATTTGGTAAAAGTACGCAGAATCCAACGTGCACCGTTGGTGTGACGATTTACCCGCTCTTCTATTATGCCCAGATATTTATCAATATCTTCCGATTTTATGTTCTGATTTTCTAAACCTTTTCGGGCCAGCGGCAACAATTCCTTTTTCATGAGGTTTCGAGCCGAAATTTTGCGGTCCTTATCCCAAGTAAACTCCGTATCAATGCCATGTTTGGCACCTTTGTTGAAATTGTCCTGCGCATCATCGAAACTCATGAGTTTGGTGATATCGCCGTATTCCGAGGCCATACCTTCCATGAGGCCCAGCCATAGTGCCGCATTCGCCATTTCATCCACAACTGTAGGGCCAGCGCCAAAAACGCGGTTTTCCACCCGAAGATGCGGTTTTCCATCGGGGCCGACTCCGTAACAGGGGCGATTCCATCTGTAAACAGTGCCGTAATGCACCTGCAGCGCCTTCAGTTTTGGTATCAGTTTCTGAGTGATTTTTTCCAGAGAATTTTCCTCAATATCAGACCCCAGCAAAATTCTGAAACGGGTGATATCTTCCTTGTAAATTTCGAGAATTGACTTGTGCAGCCAGTCGCGGCCAAAGGTCACGCGGGGGCTCTGATCGCGAAGATGATCGCGGCTTTTGCGGTTGTCAATCGACTGATGAAATAGGGCAATTCTCGACTCATGCCAAAGCCTTTTTCCGAAAAGCAATGGTGAATTGGCACACATAGCCAAAACCGGTCCGGCCAGTGCCTGCGAAATATTGTACATTTTTACAAAATCCTGCGGCGATGTCTGCAAATGCACCTGAAAGCTTGTGTTACAGGCCTCTAGCAGCGGAGAGTCATGTCTGACAATGAGCTCGTCGATACCGACAATATGCAGTTCATAATCAGATCCGCGCATGGCTTTCAGTGCCTCCATCAGCGCAAAATAGCGCTCTTTTGGTGTCAGTTTATCGAAGGAAAGATCAAACTTTCGCAATGAAGGCAAAATGCCGGTGAGCAAAATCCGGGTATTGTATTTGGCTGCCACCTTACTCACAGCCGATAGCCGCTCGCGCAGCTCATTTTCCATCAGGGTAAATGCATCTCCGCTAAATGTCTGAGGAGAAAGATTGATCTCCAGATTGAACTGAGCGAGTTCTGTCGTCAGCCATTCAGGATGAAATTCATTGAGAATATCCATCGCCGTACAGGCCGGTTTATAAAATTTATTGATCAGGCACATCTCCTGCTCTGCTCCGATACGTTTTATATCAGATTCTATCCAATTGTTATCCAGCATGTATTCCAATGCCTTTACATCGCCTAGCAGCTGTCTGACAAAATTTTGCATCTGCTCAGTTGAACTTGCTGACGCCAAGTGTACACGTTCTTCTCCCATCGGATTGGAGATTTTGAATTGTTATTGGTATATTTGTGAGCCGAAGAAGATGGATGATAAAAACTTTAAGAAATAAAATTGTTTTCAACCCCTAAGGAGTTTGATTTACAACAAAACTATTACACTAAGTATTGTTTATCAGATAATTGTAAAAATGCAAACCCCGGACACCCATTCTTTGAACTTTAAACTAACAACTTAACCTGAAATCTGAAATGATTAAACAGCTTTTTTTTACAGCTTGTATAATATTCCTTATTTGCGGCTGTAATTCCAGAAAAGACAGAATAGAAATTCCATTCGTCGCCTATATTGAAATCCCTGCGGGATTGAACAGTTTTCTGACCTATCATTTTCCGGCAAGAGTAGCGACAAACGGACAGATTCCGGCCGATATGACGATTGCAAGACCTGCAAGAATGCGGGCTTTTATTGAAAACGGAGAAGGAAATTTCAACTTTGTAAGACGGGCCTATATGGATGCAATAACCGTCAGCGGGCGCGTGGAAATGGGCTACAATCTTGATGTTTTTTTTAATGGAGCCTCATCTCTGGATCTATACCCTTCTATTGCCGATTTACAGAATCATATCAGTCAGGATTCTTTCGATATTGAATTCAAAATTGATTTGAGAAGCAATACCACCCTTACCAGCCGCGTTAGAATAGAATTTACGGTAGAGGCTACTATTGAACAGTAATAAATTCTGAAAATATTTTATCTTTGGGATCTTAATCCTAATCAATCGTTTTAGAATTTTAATGGAGCTTAATTATAAAATGTACGGACAGGGCGATCCTGTTATTATTATGCACGGCATGTTTGGCATGTTGGACAATTGGCAGCTGATTGCCAAATCACTTGCAGAAGATTTCATGGTCTATCTTATCGACCTTCGAAATCATGGCCGTTCTCCGCACAGCGATAATTTCGGCTATTCTGTAATGTCTGATGACCTTTTGACATTTATGGATGAAAATTGGCTGCATCATGCACATATTGTAGGGCATTCTATGGGCGGAAAAGTTGCGATGAAATTTGCGCTTGAGAACCAGGATATGGTTGATAAATTGGTGATCGTAGATATCGCTCCAAAAACTTATGAGGGTAACCATGAATCTATTATCAATGCGCTGATTGGTCTTGATTTGAGCAGTATTACTTCAAGAACTGAAGCTGAATTATATTTGCGACGACACATCGAAGAGGAATCCACCATTCAGTTTTTGTTAAAAAATCTGAGTCGGGAAAAAGATGCCGGGTACAGATGGAAAATGAATTTGCCGGTCATTGTTTCTTACTATAGAGAAATATTGGGGCATGATGAAAGCAATGATACTTTTGAAGGACCTACCCTATTTATCAGAGGAGAAAAATCAAATTATATTAATCCTTCAGATTTTCCGGGTTTTCTTCAGAATTTTCCAAATGCCAAATTAGAAACAGTTGCCAATGCCGGACATTGGGTACATGCAGAGAATCCGGAAGGATTTTTAAAGATTTTGAGCGTTTTTTTGAAAGATTAACATTTCTTTAATGCCCTAAAGTCTATCTATTTTAACAAGTTGGTAAACAAATTGCATCTTCAACTCATGAACTTTAATATTTTTGGTATGAAATCTGTTTTATTGTTTCTTGTTAGCTTAGTTTCTTTAAGCTTTACATTCGACAAACTTAATGCACAGACAATTAAAACGATTGAAAATATTGAATGCAAAACAGTTTGCGATAATGCATTTTTAGACAAAATTGAATTAAGATCAGATGCTACTGTTTTTTATTTCCGTTACCTCTTTTATAATGATGTTAAAGATTTTTATATCACAATTTATCCCCATGGCAGTAATTTTTCCTGGTTTTTGAGAGGTGCAAAAAAAGTGATGTACAAATGTACTGCTGTTAAAAATGTCAGACAGGATGGAAAAATGATAAATGAGGAGCTTACAAAAATGCTAAAAGTTACTTCAGATGGACAGAAAGGAAGTCCGATAACATTTACCTGTGAAATTCATTTTAAACCCTTGAAAAGTACAGAAAAGAAAATTGATCTGATAGAGGCAATCGGACAAAAGCGAAACAAAAACAATTTCAATTTCTTGAATATCAGACTTGATAAATAAGCAACAAAATTCATATATATTACCCAAAGTATAAACATAAATTATGCGTTTCAATCTCCTAAGTTTATTATTTTTTACTGTTTTGTTTTTCAGCCTTTCCCCTCAAATTGAAGCTCAAAAACAGGAATATACAGACTTTAAACCGGTTTATAGAAAATGGCAAGATAGCTATATTTTGGACAAGATTGAATATACCAAATCCAGCACTATTTTTTATTTTCGTTTTGTGTGCAGAAGCGGTCAGGGCATCAGCGCCATTTTCTACCCTCCAGGTGGTGATTTTCCTTGGTATTTACGTGGCAAAAGCGGCAATAATTATAACCTTAAGGCTATTAAAAACATTCGCCGAAACTCCGAACTGATGGTTTCGACACTAAACAGCAAAAAAGAATATACTTCTTTAGAAGGATTCGGCTATACAGTCTTCAGTTGCGAGGTCCATTTTGACAGGCTGCCTAATACAGAAAAATCTGTAGATCTTATAGAAGGTTATGGACAGGAATTTAATCAGAATCACTTCAATTGTTTTGACGTAGCCTTAAAAACCTGGGATGACAAAGAATTGGGTGAGATTAAAGACTCCGAAGAAAAGGTTAAAAAGTTCGAAAATAAGTTTGGCATTACCAATACAGATATAAAAGTTGAACCGAAAATCGAGCCGAAAATAGAGCCAAAGGTTGTACCGAAAAAAGATCCTAAAAAAGAAGATCCGATTGCAAAAGTAGACCCCCCAAAAAAGGATGTAATTAAGAAAGATCCTGCGCCTAAACCGGATCCGACGAATCCTTATCCGATTCCAAGATTGCGCAGCAAATCTGATATTCGCTGCAACCAGAAAATGGTATTAGATAATATTCAGTTTCAAGACAATACAACTGACTTTAAAGGAATGGTACTTTGTCAGCAAACTATGGGTTATGTTTACGAATTTCTGAGAGATAATCCCAAAGCAACGGCAACAATCATTGGTCATTCTGATGTTTTTGGTTCAAAAGAAAGAAATATGGAACTGTCAAAACAACGTGCCTATAAAGTACAAAGATGGTTGTCCATGATGGGTATCAGTCCATTCCGAATTGATGTTGAATATTATGGTTCACAGCAGCCTATGGTTAAAGAAGGCAGTCCGCTCAACAGAAGGGTTGAAATGTTTATCAAATGCAATTGATATCCAGAAATCTAACAACAGGAAATAGAATCAAAACCATCTGTTTGGTTTCATGAATGGTTGAAAATATTTTCTGAAAAATTTACCTTTGCAAGGCAAATTGTAAAACAGATTCAAACATCAAATAAAATATAAGCCTAGTCCATAATGTCAAAGTATATTTTTTTAGGATGCTTAAACTTACTGCTCAATTTCAATGTAGCATTTGCTCAATCGCAGGAATACTCAGACTATAAAACCGTGTACCGTAAATGGCAAGACAATTATATCCTTGACAAGATAGAATACACCAAATCATCTACTATTTTTTATTTTCGATTTGTGAGCGATAGTGGTCATCGTGCTACCTTCTACGAACCGGGACATGTATCTGCTTGGTATCTGAAAGGTAAAAATGGTAAAGATTACAAACTTAAAGCTGTTAAAAACATCAGAAAAAATGGTGAATTGTTGGTATCAAACCTCACATCTGAAAAAGAGTTCCTATCAGAGGGTTTTGGTTACACAACATTTAGCTGTGAGGTTCATTTTGAAAGATTGCCCAACGCTGAAAAAATAGTTGATCTGATTGAGGGAGTAGGATTTGAAAACGATAAAACACATTTTAACTGTTTTGACGTAGCACTAAAAACCTGGGATAACAAAGAACTTGGTAAAGTTGAAGACTCCAAGGAAAAAATTGAAAAGTTTGAAGACAAATTTGGGATTCCCAAAACTGACAAACCTAAAGTTGAGCCTAAAAAGGATCCGATTGTCGCAAAAGTAGATCCTCCAAAAAAGGATGTGATTAAAAAAGATCCTGCACCCAAATCGGATATGACAAACCCTTATCCAATACCTAGGTTGCGCAGCAAATCTGATATTCGCTGCAACCAGAAAATGGTATTAGATAATATTCAGTTTCAAGACAATACAACTGACTTTAAAGGAATGGTGCTTTGTCAGCAAACTATGGGTTATGTTTACGAATTTCTGAGAGATAATCCCAAAGCAACGGCAACAATCATTGGTCATTCTGATGTTTTTGGTTCAAAAGAAAGAAATATGGAACTGT
>JBIKQC010000425.1:0-4347 GCA_044349855.1 Saprospira sp. | reverse complement strand
ATTACTCACCTCAAGCATCGCGATACTTGGATATTGATGTTATTGGAATTTAGCAGAGCCATATGGTGGATGTTGCCGGCTTACTATTTTTTAATTAAAGAAACTAAGCGAATTCACGAATTTGTTGCCGATGAAGCTGCTGGAAGAAAATTGGGTGATTTTAGAAAATATGCCCGATTACTATTGCGTTTCAAAGAACAGCAAATCAATAAAAAATCCGCTCATATATTATCTGCTATGACTGGGAGTCTTTTGAAAAGAAGGGTCTTACATTTGCTCAATAGTTCAAAAAAGTCAAGATTGCAGCCCATATACTTTATCTCTCAACTTATTCTCATAACCGGTATATTTTGGGTTACGGCATTCGTTTCTTTGCCTGAACTTCAAAAACAGGAGCTGAAAGTAAAGCAATATGAAGTACTTCAAACTAATTACTCTAAAACAGGAGAATCGGTATTTTGTAAAAGCTGTTTGCAGTAATAAGTTCCAATTTTTTTAATAAAATCATTATAGTCAAGATTCAGTTTTTTTAGCAGAAGAAGTATTATATTTGCAACTTCACTGATGAAAACATATTGAATTTTGGCTTTTTCCGGTTATAGCTAATAATTATAACAGCATTTTTGCAAAATGCCACGTTTTGTATAAAATTCAAATTACTTAAAACTGCTCAACATATTATTTTATGAGAAATCTATCAAGATATTTTCTTCCGGTACTGTCATTACTAATGTTTGGTTCAGTAAATCTTTTTTCACAGAATCCTAATACAGTAATCACCAGTAATACTGATCCAAAGACAGGTATTCGAGTGACAACTAAGGTTACTCCCTTTCCGACTCTTACTGAACAGGTAGCAGATATTGAAAAAAAATTGGCAGAGGCCGAAAAAAATCCCGAAATGGTTAATAACGGAACTGTAGAAAAATATCGATTGGTGTTGGTAAGACTCAGAAAAGATCTTGCTGAAGAAACTGCTGAACGCAAGAGAATTGAAGCTGCAGGACAATAATAATTTCCATTTATATCTTATATGATTTTTATGAAATCAGTTTACATCAATACCATAGCCCTTTTGGGATTTCTTTTTGTTTTTTCTTTCATAGAACTCAGTGCTCAGGGGGTTTCTTGTGCCACAGCAGACCCTTTCTGCTCCAACTCAGGTGTGGCATTCCCAGCAGGAGTTAATCAACCGGCAGCCACTGCCGGCAATAACTATGGTTGTTTGTTTACGCAGCCCAATCCTGCTTGGTACTATTTGCAAATAGACCAACCTGGAAATATAGATATTTTGCTTACAAACTCAAATGCTGTTGACGTAGATTTTATTCTCTACGGACCATTTACTTCGTTAGCTGCCGCAACTGCACAATGCGGCGGTTTGGGCAACGGAGGTGCAAGTGGTGCTATCACAGATTGCAGCTACTCTGGTTCTGCAATTGAAAATATCAATATTGTAGGGGCTGTTACAGGCCAGGTTTATATTTTGTTGATTACCAATTTTTCTAATTCACCTACACAAATTACTGCTAATCAGAATGGAGGAACGGGAAGTACAAACTGCAGTATTTTGCTGCCCTGTGCTCCTGCAGGTTTCAATAATATCACTACAGCAACTCCTTACGACTGTAATAGCCCTGTTGTGAATCTCACAGCTAATCCTTACACTGCTTCTCCCGGTGACCTCAGTATCACTCCGGGTTTTTATTTCCAAATAAATACCGATGCTTTTTCAGCAACCCAGAATACACTTACTGTCTTTGGCGGACCAAATGCAACGGGTCCGGTTGTAGCCTATTGGGGCCCTACTAATACCGGCGGAAATTATCAGGGACCGCTGCCTAACAGCGCCCAGTTTATAGGTGTTGTAGAATATCTTAGTCCCGGCACGTCCTATTCCATGCAATGGTGTGATAGCGGAAACAATGGATCATTTACAAATGAAATAAGACAATCCGGAGCTAATGTATTAATTTCAAACGCAGCTTTGTTGGGCTCTGCAGCTTGTGTGACTATAAATTTAGGTACACCAAGAGGTATTGCACAATTTTCAGGCCCTGGTGTGATAAACAATGCAAATGGAACCGGAACATTTAATCCTGCATTAGCAGGTGCAGGTGTACATGATATCGAATACCTATGGAACAGTACTGATGGTTGTTTGGATTCAACAGTTCAAACTATTATTGTTTGCTGCGATACGGGTTTTTCAATTATTAACCCTCAGCCTGACACTTTATGTTTAGGAGATACAACTGTTCTTATTGCTGATCTTCCGGGAGGCAACAGTCCAAGAACCATAGTTAGAAATCTAACCGCCCAAAATATTCCTGTAAACGGTTACATCCGTTCATCGCTTAATGTTTCTAATGTTGCACCGTTGATTTTGAGCAACTGTGTTATCGACTCTGTATGTTTTAACATTAGTGGTACCACTGTTTCCAATCTGAATGTGTTTCTAATATCACCTTCCGGCGATAGTATTGATCTTTCAAGCGGCAATGGAGGGATTGGTTCTACCTCCTATACCAACTCTTGTTTTTCTCCAGCTGCCGCAATTCCAATAACCAATTTTGCAGGACCTTTTTCTGCAATTCCTGCAAATGGGCTCTTTTTACCTGAACAGCCATTCAGTGGCTTAAATACAGGAAATACCAATGGAACTTGGATTTTAGCAGTTGATCATATCTCAAATCTTGGTGCAATTGGGTCCTTGTCAAGTTGGTCATTACATTTATCACCATCCACTGAATGTGCAACTTATAACTGGTCAGGTCCCAACCTGAGTTGTACCAATTGTATTTCTCCAACTGCATCACCAACAGTCACCAGTGATTATATGATTACTGTGGTTGATGGTTTGGGATGTACATTCAGAGATACAATTTCGGTTGTTGTTATACCAACGCTTCCTGCTCCAAATCTTTCCTGCGGTGCGACAACAAGTACTTCTGTTACCTTTAATTGGACAGCTGTACCAGGAGCCATTGGATATGAAGTAAGTTTGGACACCGGACTCACTTTTATTACACCCAGTGCTGCACTTTCTCATGCAATTAGCGGACTTTCTCCAAATACACCAATTACCTTGATTGTCCGTGCAACCGGGGGTTCTGCTGCTTGTCCAAATCAGGAGGATACGCTGCAATGTACTTCATTGGCTTGTCCATTAACATCCAGTATTCAATCACAGACTGCTGTCAGTTGTAATGCCGGGTCAAATGGGTCTGTAACAATTAGTGTAATCAATAGTGCAGGACCGTTGAGTTTTCAGCAAACTGCCCCATCTTTGGGAACTGCTCAGTCTTCAAATACCTTCACCGGACTTGCTGCCGGAACATATACCTTTGAGATTACTGACACCGCACAAACCTGTTCAATCAGTCAGAACGTAACTATTACAGAGCCTTCAGCAGTTAGTGTAACAACAACTGTTGTAGATGTTCTTTGTAATACTGCTTCTACCGGTACTTCTACAGCTACCGCTTCCGGTGGTGTCGGAGGATATACATTTAACTGGTCTGTTCCCCAAAATAATGCTACGGCAACGGGACTTTCTGCAGGAACATATTCTGTCACAATTGCAGATGCTAATGGATGTACTGCAACATCCGGTTCTACTATTACAGAACCTTCAGCAGTTAGTGTTACAACAGCTTCTACTCCTGCTTTTTGTTTTGGCGGATCTGATGGTGCTGCAACTGTAACAGCCTCCGGTGGTGCAGGGCTACTGTCATTTTCTTGGAGTGATCCACTTTCACAAACCACTGCTACCGCCACAGGACTGAGTGCAGGCACTTATACAGTTTCCGTTTTGGATGGCAATAACTGTCTTTCAACTCAGACAATAGCTGTTGGACAACCGACAGTTGGCATTTCATCAAATATTTCATCAACTCCTGCTCTTTGTTTTGGCAATTCAGATGGAACCGCAAATATTGTTCCCACCGGAGGTACAGCTCCTTATAGCTTTATTTGGACAGGTGGACAAACTACTCAATCAGTTACAGGATTAGCTGCGGGTATTCTTTGCGTAACAATAACTGATGCAAATGGATGTATAGGCACAAACTGTACAACTGTTACTCAACCCACTGCACTTGGAAATGTTGTTTTTATTGCCAATGATGTCAGCTGTTCTTACAGTACAGATGGTCGACTCACTATTAATCTTAATGGTGGAACTGCACCTTACAATTACCTTTGGAGTGATGGTCAAATTACCCAAACGGCAAGTGGCTTGGCACCCCAATCTTATACAGTTACTGTAACAGATGCAAATGGTTGCCAAATTTCGGGCACTGCCCCTGTAACTTCACCGCTTCCGCTTAATTTACTTATCAGCAC
>JBIKQC010000424.1:0-4376 GCA_044349855.1 Saprospira sp. | reverse complement strand
CAATTGGAAAGTATGCGTAGACTTTTGCCCGGATTTGTTGAAAATTTTCAAATTATAGAACTTAAAGAGTTGCCGCAATCCGGCATTTTCTCCATTTTGGACAAATTCAGTGATTATTGTGCTCAAAATCTGAAAATCAGGGTAGATCGCAACGCGATGGAACTCAGTTACAGACTATTGGCCCGCTATTATCCTTATGAAAGTTTTCCGGGAAAAGCCATAAAGTTTTTGGGACAATGTATCAGTGAAGCCGAATTGAAGGGTACGCAGATAATAAATCAACAGGCAGTAATACAGAATTTTGTAAAACAAACCGGTATGCCTGAGCTGTTTTTGCGGGATGACATGATCCTGGAATCAGGGGAGCTCGAAACCTTTTTCAACAGCAGAATTATAGGGCAGGAGACTGCACTTGATGCCCTTGCTGCAGTAGTTAAAATCTTCAAAGCAGGATTAAATAACCCCGGAAAGCCGATCAGTACTATGATCTTTGCAGGGCCAACCGGTGTGGGTAAGACTGCTGCTGCCAAGGCATTGGCTGACTATTTCTTTGGAAAAGGCCAGAAAAAATCTCCTTTGGTCCGTATTGACATGAGTGAATTTCAGCATCCTGCACAGTTGGCCCGTTTTATTGGGGCTGGAGGTGAAGTGGGCACTCTTGTTCAAGACATCAGAGAAAGGCCATTTTCAGTGCTTTTGTTGGATGAAATAGAGAAAGCAGACCCATCTGTTTTTGATGCTTTACTCACTGTTTTGGATGAAGGAAGACTCGTTGATTCTTTTGGAAGGGTGACCAATTTCCGAAACAGTATTATTGTCATGACCTCAAATTTAGGAGCAGGCAATAGAGGTTCAATCGGATTTGGCGGCGGCTCCGGCAATAATTATGAATCAGCAATCGGCAAATTTTTCCGCCCCGAATTTGTAAACCGTATTGATCAGATTGTAACTTTTAATCCTTTGAACAGGGAACATATTTTAAAAATTACTCACAAAGAACTCAAAGAACTTTCAGGAAGAGAAGGATTTGTTAAAAATGGTATTAGTCTGGATTTTAGTGACAGACTTATTGAACAGCTTGCTGAAGTGGGTTTTGACGAACGTTATGGAGCAAGACCCTTGCAAAGAGCAATTGAAAGCAAAATTATCGCTCCTTTAGCCAACTGGATGTTAAAGAATAGAGAAGCTAAAAATTGCAGTATTTATCTTGATTCAATTGGTTCAGAATTGTTAATTAGTGTAAGAAATCCTAAATAATGGTTTATTGATTTTAAAATATTAGGAAAAAATTATAAATTTGAAGCCTATTTTTGATTTAATTTTATATTAACTACATGTGGCCTCTATTTTTACTCATTATTATTGTTGTCGTTTTTACCTATAACTGGTGGGTGAAAAAAGTAAAACTTCGAAATGAAGCTCAGGTTTTTTCCTTAACTCATGAACATCATGAAAAGGCTGAAAATGAGCATAAGGCAGAAGAAAAGCCTGAAAATGCCTTTACTGGTATACAACATTCTAGATCATATAATCCTCAAAACGAAATGAAAGACGATAATGAAAAAAAAGTCCCCGGCGGCCCAAATGAACCGGGTGCAGCAGGTGGTGACACAGGAGGTCCTATGCAACGCGATATTAATGAAACAGAAACCCCGGTTTCAGTTGCATTCTCAGTAAAAGGCTACACGTTGGAAAGTATTGACAAAGCAATGGTTAATACTGAAAATCGTGTAACTTATGACAACAAGGATATCTATATCGGTGAAGTATGGGATGGCTGGAGACAGGGCGTAGGAAAATATAACTACGACAATGACGGCAGCATGTTTTTTGGCGAGTGGATTTTGGGTTCCCGTCACGGTCTTGGTCTGTTTATCTGGCAAGATGGTGAAAGATATGAAGGGGAATGGGTTTATGGAAAAATGCACGGAAACGGTAAATATTTTTACAACAATGGTGACTTTTTTGATGGAGATTGGGTCAATGACTTGAAACAGGGTCAGGGCGATTATTCCTATAAAGGCAGCGGCAGCCGTTACAAGGGTGCATGGCTTGCTGACAAACGCAATGGAAAAGGTACTTTCTGGTGGGCTAATGGCGATTATTACGAAGGTGATTGGGCCGAAAGTAAAATGAACGGTTTCGGTATCTATGTTTTTGCAACAGGTGATCATTTCGAAGGTAATTGGATGGAAGACAAACGATGCGGTTATGGTGTATACACTTACGACAATGGTGACCGTTTCGAAGGCAACTGGTTAGATGGAAACAGAACCGGTTATGGTGTTTACTATTACGAAAACGGCGATATTTTTGATGGTAATTTCCGCGATAATGAGTTTCATGGTTTTGGCAAATTTGCCTACATCGATGGCCGAGTAGAAGAAGGCCTTTGGGATACTGGTGAGCTGGTTAAGCCCGTTTAAATAAATCAAATACACAATAAAACCCGCTAAGCTTCAAAAACTTGTCGGGTTTTATTATTTTTGCAAATCAGGTAACTCTCAACACTTCAGCTTTATGAATGTTTATAAGTAGCCGGATGATAAGATTTGTTTTAAACACATAAATATTACATGGTATTTCTGATTCAGATAGGCTTTTTAAATGTAACACTTTGGGATATTCTGGATATCCTCATTGTGGGCTTTTTGCTGTTTCAGATTTATAAACTGCTGAAAGGAAGTCTCGGATTTAATATTTTCTTGGGTTTAGTTGCTATTTATGTGTTGTGGTGGATTGTTGGTGCTCTTGGAATGCCATTACTCTCTACTATCTTGGAACAGTTTATCAGTGTAGGAATGATTGCACTGCTCATCGTTTTTCAACCTGAGGTAAGGAGATTCCTAATATTGGTAGGGCAGGGTTCTTTACAAACGAGTCTGGTAGAACGTATTTTTGGAAAAGCGCTCAGTTCCGGAACCGGAAAAAATGAAAAAGTCTTTAAAGAGATTTTAAAGGCTACCAAACAAATGTCTGAAGAAAAAACCGGCGCACTCATGTTGGTTACTATCGGCAGCGGTTTAGATGGTCTCTACAGTTCAGGTATTATTATCAATTCGGAAATTTCTGCTCAGCTGCTGTTGAGTATTTTTAATAAACACAGCCCCCTTCATGATGGGGCAACCATAATTTCAGGGACACACATTATAGCCGCAAGTTGTGTATTGCCGGTCTCAGACAGACCCGGTATTCCACAATCCTTAGGGCTTAGACACCGCGCAGCTATTGGTATAACAGAAACAGCCAATGTTATTGCATTTATTGTTTCGGAGGAAACCGGCAATATTTCATTCGCAAAAAGGGGAGAAATAATGCAGAATATCACTATCGATCAAATGGGAAAATTATTAAAAAAGGCATTAGGTTAATTATCAAATTGTATTTTGCCTAGTTCTGAACTGCAACAAAAATAGCTATTTTATGAATTTATTTAAACTCAGTTGGAAGAATCTAGTCTTCAAACCGCTTTCCATGGGATTAAGTCTTGTTTTGGTGGCATTGGGAGTTGGACTTACCTCAATTCTTTTTCTTATTAACCAACAGTTTCAGGACAGACTTTACAAAAATATCGATGGAATCAATATGGTTGTCGGCGCCAAAGGCAGCCCGCTCCAGATGATTCTTTCTTCTGTATATCATATAGATGTACCAACAGGTAATATCCCTTTGAAAAAAACCAAATGGATTACCAAGAGTAAATTTGTAGATAAAGCGATTCCGCTTGCTTTAGGAGACAGCTACAATGGTTTCCGCATTGTGGGAACAGATACTGCCCTGGTATCTCATTATAAAGTACGTTTGGACAAGGGCAAGCTTTGGAATAAAGATATGGAGGCCTGTGTAGGTGCTAAAGCGGCCAAAAAACTAAATTTAAAAATTGGCTCCGTTTTCCATGGATCACATGGTTTGGTCAACGACGGCATGCATGTTCATGATACGCATCCCTATAAAGTAGTAGGCATTTTTGACAATTCAAATACCGTGCTCGATCAGCTTATACTGACCAATGTTGCATCGGTTTGGCGTGTTCACGAGGAACATGATCACGAAGGTGAAGAGGGTGCACATAGCGACAGTACCGCAACACATAATGAAGATCATAGCGGACATGATCATAGCAGTGACAGTGCTCATAATCATGATGACCACAGTGGACATGATCATAGCAAAGAAAATACTCATAATCATGATGACCACAGCGGACATGATCATAGCAGTGACAGTGCTCATAATCATGATGACCACAGTGGTCATGATCATAGTCATGATGGCCACGACCATGCACATGAACCTGAAAAAGAATTAGCGCCAATTTCTGCTGAAGGAAAGGAAATTACTGCCATGCTCATTAGTTTTGCCAAAGACAAAGAAGG
>JBIKQC010000423.1:0-4400 GCA_044349855.1 Saprospira sp. | reverse complement strand
TCACTCTTATTGTTGCTCCTTCAATAGGCATTTTTGAAGTTTCATCATAAACATAACCGTCGAGCAATACATTGTCAACCTTAGGTTTATATAAACTGTTCAGAGAATTTTGATAAATATCCAGTCCTCCTTTTCCGCCTGTGCGGGCGGAAGAAAAATAAGCAGTATTGTTATCTGAAGTGATAACGATACCTGCTTCTCTGTATGGTGAATTCACTGTTTCTCCCAAATTTACCGGGGTCGACCAAGATTTTCCGTCTTCTTTGCGGCCAGTCATGAAAATATCGGCTTCACCCATGCCCGGATGTCCGTCAGAACTGAAATAAAGCGTAATACCATCGGGCGCTATAAATGGTGTTTCCTCATCGCCTTTGGTATTGATGGTTGGCCCCAAATTTACAGGAACGCCCCAACTGCCATTGGTTTGCAGTATGCTCAACCAAATATCGGAACCGCCCTGTCCACCTTCACGTGTACTGACAAAATACATTGTAGAACCATCACAGCTGATTGAAGGTTGAGAATCCCAAAGCTCTGAATTCAAGCCATTTGCAGGTTCAACTTTGTCGATTATCTTATTTTTGGTGTCGTATTCTGCCATATAAATATCGCAGCCGCCCAATACGTTTTCCCATGCACAGGCCGAGAAATATATTTTTCTGCCACAGGTAGTAAACTTGGCCATCCCTTCATTATTGGGCGTATTGATGGCATTGCCAATAGAATGCGCATTTATCCAGTCTCCTTCTTTGTTTTTTCCGGCCACCATTATATTCTCATTGCCATCTCTACGGGTAGTAAACAGTAATAAGTCACCATTTACCGTAAGAGTAGGCAAAAACTCGTCTTGAGATGAGTTGATATTTCCTTTAAGCAACAAAGGCTGATCCAGCTGACCTGTAAAATTATTTTCGAGAGAATATTCACAATCAGCAATGTTAAAATCGATTACACGATCGTAATTACGTTGAGTCGACTCTTCATTGGTTTTATAATCTTTCTGCTGTGAATATTTGTACAGCAGGTAAAATTCCAAGGCCTTGTTATATTTATATTGTTTCATATAGGCCTCGGCAGCCTCAAAATAGGCGCCTCTGGATAAATTTGCCTTTAAAGCAAAGAGTTTTTCGTAATAGGTCACAGAACTGACCATATTTCCAAGCTTCATTTCAATAAGCCCCATCAGGCGCAAGCCGGCAGAAAAATCGGATTGCTCTTTAAGAATGTCTTGAAGTTTGGACTTTGCTGCATCCAATTTTCCCTGATTAAAAAGTCTTTCGGCATCTTCCATTGCCAGCTGTATTGCTTTTCCATTTTGGGCAAACAGTACAGTTCCAGATAAAAACAGAAATATTATTACAAAGAAACTAAAAAGATTTTTCATATGAATAGACTACAGATATTCGCTAATGTGACGGAACTTACAAATTCCGCGCCGAATAATTCTGAAAAGTATTGGGAGCTAAAAAATTATCTGTATATTAATGTAAAACCAATGAAAGCCGCTTCTAAAAAATTAAATAGCTCACTCCGTTCGGTTCTCGAATAAAGAGCTCTCCCGTATTTGGTAAAGGGGATTGGTTAATTATAGAACTCACTCTGTTCGGTTCCTAATTCTAAGTTCTATATAATCTATGTTCTTTGGTTCCAGATTACCTCTTCTATTCCATAAAGCTGACCGATTCTTCTTGATAAGACAAAAAGATAATCGGAAAGTCGGTTAAGGAATTGCAATACCAGTTCATTTACCGGTTCATTTTCGTTGAGTGCAACTGAAAGCCGCTCTGCTCTTCTGCACACACAGCGTGCAACATGACAGAACGAAACCGCCTGATGTCCGCCCGGAAGAATAAAGTTTTTGAGTTCCGGCAACAGGGATTCCATGTTGTCAATCCATGTTTCCAACTGTTTTATGTCCGACTCAAAAAGATCTGGAGTCTGGATTTTACCTGATTTTTCTGGATCGGTTGCCAATATAGATCCAAGGGTAAACAATCTGTCCTGAATAATTTTCAGATCAGTTCTCAATTCTTCATCCTGAAGCTGATCACGTACAACACCTAAATAGGAATTTAATTCATCAACAGTGCCGTATGCTTCTATGCGAATATGGTGTTTTGGCACTCTGGCGCCGCCCCAAAGGGAGGTCTGCCCTTTATCTCCTGTTTTTGTATATATTTTGAATGACATGTATTTGATCTATGGTTAGATTGCTGATCTGCAAAGATAATACAATTTGAAAATTTGAGAATGTTTCTGCTTGGCAATATAAGATATGGTGCCGAAAATAAATTCTCAATTATTCAAAGCAGGCAAAAGCTTCAGGAGGTTAAAACCATCCTTCGCAGAACAATTTTTGAATTTATATATTATTCGAATTCCTTTTTTGGTTCAAATCAGTATAATATCAACTTTTCAGACCCTTATTATATACATTAATTTCGTCAACTACTACATTTTGAAGCTCCAAAAGCTGACCGGGTCCAACTGGAGATGGATTTATTCTTAAAATGGCTAAACACAGAAAATAATGCTGATTTAGTTATTAAGGCAGCAATTTCGCATCTTTGGGTTGTCACAATTCACCCATTTGATGACGGAAACGGTCGACTTGCTCGTGCAATAATGGATATGCTTTTAGCTAAAAGCGATAATAGTCATATTCGGTTTTACAGTATGTCCAACCAAATCTTCAAGGAACACAAACGATACAATGAAGTCATTGAAAAGACACAACAAGGATCAGGAGATATTACTGAATACTTAGAGTGGTTTTTAAACTGTTTTAAGCGTGCTTTGCAATCAAGCAACAAAAACTTAGGAATCATTTTAGACAAATCACATTTTTGGAATAAGCACAAATTCATTTCTATCAATGAAAGGCAAAGAAGCATAATCAACTATTTCTATGACAATTACGACAAAGAAGTTGGATTTCTGCGCACTTCAGTTTATGCAAAATTTGTCAAATGTTCAACGGACACAGCATTGAGAGATTTACAGGATTTGGTAACAAAAGGCATGTTACAGGTAGAGGAAGCCGGAAAGAAAACCAATTATCAGATTGTCAGTCCTGCAGGCATTAGAATTCCAAAAATAAAAACAGAAATTAAATAATTATTCGTTATCTATGTCTAATGTTTATTAATTAAAAAAAGCATAATTATGGAAACGCAAAACGCTATTAAAATATTTGAAGATAAAAAGGTAAGAACCATTTGGGATGAAGCCCAAGAGAAATGGTATTTTTCAATAATTGATGTGATTTCAATTCTTACTGAAAGTATTGATCCAAATGCTTATTGGAGAAAGCTAAAACAACGACTAAATAATGAGGGGAATCAAACCGTGACAAACTGTCACGGGTTGAAAATGATTGCAGCAGATGGCAAAAAACAATACTCCAAAAAAACTAAACTCCAAAAAGCCTAAGAAATAATGTCAAAACTTACCTTTGCGGTAAAAAAGTCAAATTTCCACCGCAAAACCTGCGGTGGAAACTACGCAACTATTCAAGATGAAAATTGGGCAAACTGTTGGAATGATATTTAATAACAAATCTTGACAAACAGGTCACTCCTACGGAGCTTTAACCATTACGGCATTTCATGCCTAAGGACAGGTTTCCCCGATGGGGCTAATACAAACATTTCCAAGTTTAGGTCGCAGGAAAAGAGCGCATTGAAAGAGATGTTTTAGCTTTGGGCCTCGCATTTAATAGAATCCCCTACTTCAATCCTATCACTTTAAAATCGGTTCTTCTATTCTGCGCATGTTCGGCATCTGAGCATTTTGTAGAATCCTCAATCAACTTTAGTGAACTTTCTAAGAAAAATTTTGTTTTACACGAAATATATACTTTTACAGTACACGAAATTTGAAAAAATGAAAACACTGTCACTTAAGCTCGATGATATCATTTATGAAGAAACCGAGCAATTACTTGAAAAAATAAACAAACCAAGAAATCGATATATTAATGAGGCGATTCAATATTATAATCGTATACAAAAAAAACAGATTACTGCTCAGTTGTTGAAATTAGAATCTAAACTCGTAAGCGAAGAGTCTATGAACATTCTAAACGAATTTGAAAATCTGGGTGATTATGACTGCTAAAAGATTTGATGTTTGGCTTGCTAACCTTGAAATAAAGGAAGACTGTGATATAATGATTGATCAATTAAGGGCTATAGACAACAAAAGATTAATCAAAAAAATGGTGATTTACCAAAAGAAATCTCTTTGCGCGTTATAGAAAATATTAAGGTAGTCCTAGATCTTGAGAATTAAGAAAAAAAATACATATCTTAACTTATAACTGAAACTTTATAAAGAGAAATAGCTTTCCCTTATTTTAACCCAATTACCTTAAAGTCTGTTCTTCTATTCTGAGTATG
>JBIKQC010000422.1:0-4411 GCA_044349855.1 Saprospira sp. | reverse complement strand
CCATGGAGCTCGGGTCATTTTTTTCGCCTGCGGCTACAAAAATGTCTCCCCGATGGGGCTCTGCTCTGCTATTTGATTTTAACCCCAAAGGGGTGAAAGGATTATAGCAGCGTAAGCTGCGGCAGGATAGAACCCTGAAGGGGTGACATTTTTGTTCCTTGCTGCGGCATTTTTGTAGCAGCGTAAGCTGCGGAAGAAAAGAGCGCCATAGCTGCGTGATTTTAGTTGTAATTGTTTGATATAAAGCTATGTGATAAAATGCCGCTCCCATGGAGCTCGGGTCATTTTTTTGCCCTTGTCTACAAAAATGCCAGCCTTACGGGGTTATTCTCCCTAGTTCATCTTTTAACTTTTATCTTTAATCTCTAAAAGCCGTACATTCAATCTCAATAAGCGCCCCGTAATTCAATTTTCCGCAAGGAATAATGCAGCGGGCAGGCCTATGCTCTCCGAAAAACTCGGAATAAACGGCATTGACCTGAGCCCAATAGGCTATATCGGTGATGTAGATCGTATTGCGCAAAATCTGATCCTTAGTGCTGCCGGCTGCTTTGAGTATATTTTCAATTTTTTGCAGCGTTAACAGTGTCTGCGCTTCGATTCCGTCAGGAACTGAACCGTCAGATAATAATGGAAGCTGCCCTGCGAGGTATAAAATTCCGTTGTGTTCTACACAGTGAGAATAATGTCCTTTTGCCGGCGGCGGCATGAGTTCGTTTTGGATGATGTTCATAAAGTAAAAAGTAGAGGGTAGTGAGTAGAGAGTACAACACTTTACTTCGGTTCACAGATAAAATTCGTGAAAATTTGTAACAATCCGTGTATCCATAGGATCAGTGTTCAAATTTGCATTCCAAGACAGTTCCAAGAATATATTTTCATTCAAATAACCGATATATTAAGCATTAGCAAACTCCTCAGCAACGCGATCCCAACGAACCACATTGAAAAAAGCAGTAAGATAATCCTTGCGCTTGTTCTGATATTTCAGATAGTAGGCATGTTCCCACACATCGAGGCCCAAAACAGGGGTTCCGGCTTTGGTCACCAGATTTTTCATCAGCGGATTATCCTGATTAGCTGTAGTACAAATAAAGAGTTTTTTATCAGCACCAACGGCCAGCCAGGCCCAGCCTGAGCCAAAAACAGTCATAGCGGCTTCAACAAATTTTGTTTTGAAATTATCGAAGGAACCGAAACTTTCATTGATTGCTTCAGCCAATTTGCCCTGCGGAGCGCCACCTGCATTTGGTCCAAGCGTACGCCAGAAAAGGCTGTGGTTATAATGACCGCCGCCATTGTTTCGGATGGCATTGTGTTTTTCGTTGCTTTCCAACAGGCTAAAAATTTCTTTCAGATCTTTGATTGCCCATTCATTGCCTTCCAGCGCTTTATTAAGATTTTTGACATAAGCCCCGTGATGTTTATCATGGTGAATCTCCATTGTCATGGCGTCTATATGCGGTTCAAGTGCATTGAATGCGTATTCCAGGGCAGGAACTTCGTAAACAGCTGCAGCTGTCGGATTTACTCCTACCTTTGTTGGACTGTCCTCAATCACAGGTACTGTATGGACAACCTTGCAGCTCTCAAAAAGCATAGGAGAAACAAGTGCCCCTAAGGCCAAAATGGCGCCGTTTTTAATAAATTCGCGTTTTTTCATAATTGGTACTTGATATTTAGCACTTTGTACTTATCACAGAAACTTAAAAATGCCCCAAATGCAGCATGACACTAAGTTTCAAAAAGCCATTTTAAGCTATGACAGCATTATTAACACAAGATACAGATTTCAATTCTAAAAATGAAATGTCTGAAATATGATAAAGTTCATGTAAACCCAAATATGTCATTAGAAATTCTGTTCACTGCGTGGAGCCCTTCGGAGTTGACAATAATATAACTCCAAAAATACCAAGCAATTGGCAAAATAAACTACTCCGCAGGAGACCGCTTTTGAATCGTCGCAGGTCAGAGAAAATTGGGCAAAAGTGGAAAAATAATGTCAGGAGTATCGACAACGACGCCCAATTTTATCGTTAGCTGCGACTTGATTTTTTGTTTCTTTTTTATCAAGAAAAAAGAAAGCCTCCGGCAGGATGAGGATTCCCATAATCGTTGATTTAAAAAGAACAATAAATCTGATGCTATATTTCCCAAAAGGCTAAAGCCTTTTTTATCTCTTTTTTTACTTTTGTCTCGTCAGCTACTGACGAGACAAAAGTAAAAAAAAATCAAGTCGGGGCCAATGCATTTTTGGGGCGTAGAGTTATACGGCCGTACGACTCTACACCCCAAAACCAGAATCGGCCAGACTGTCCATTGGCATGATATTGTTTGCTTTTTTATTGAATTTTCAGGCTTAGAGTTCTGTTCCCGAAAGGGCCGCTTCTATATGCTGGTGCCTCCGCCATTCTGAAACGGTGCCTACGGCTCATAATTTTTAGTTTTTTTTTAAGTTAGCAATTCAATTCTATAAAATAGTCATCGCTGGATTCTGGGTTTAAAATAAAAAAAGACGGTTCCCCAAGAGAAACCGTCCGCAAATAATTCGGGAAACAATAAAAGAGGGAGGCTGAATTCCGACGGATAGACAGCCTGCCACTTTTACTTCTCGAACTTATAATTTTTCTTTTCTGCCTGTTCTCTCACAGCGCCAAGCATAGCCTCATCGAGCGAGTTTTTGGTACTTCCGGCAGTTTTTTTGCGTTCTTCTGCAATAAATTTCTCGCGTTTTTCATTCACTTCGCGAATTTTGGTTTGAATTTCTGTGCGCTCCTTTGCTTTTTTGTCAACATAGGCTTTGCGTTGCTCCGCATTCATACCTTTCATTTCTGCAGGAAGTTCTTCATCTTTGAGTTTGGAGAGTTCTTTTTCGTTGTCTTTGAAAGCATCCACTGCATCCCAATCCTCATTTTTATAAGCATTACCTGATTTGGATATTGCACGTTCTGCAACATTTGATTCGCTGTAAACTCCTGCATTTTTGTCCTGCGTTGACTGACGTTCTTTTTTCTCTGCACCTTTGCTGCCATAAGCAACATAAGTCGTGTTGAGTTTGTCATTCAGCTGTACGATTTCCGCATCGAAAGGCGTTGCAACATGCACAACAGTTGCATTGGTATTGATACACATATATTTACCGTCAGCGCGATCAGCACCGTCTTTCCACATGGTACGAATTCCTTCTTCACAGTCGCCGCAGAAAATGGTATTAACAACAATGCCGTTGGTAATAGCTTCCTTGCAGGTATGTTTATAGTCCTTTGGACCCTGAGTGAATGGCTCATTGCCTGCAATAATGATAATTTTCAGGTCATCATTGCTTTTGCTCCATTTCAGTTCTTCGCCAGCATCTTTAATTGCCCAACCGCAGTACTCGCTTCCGCCGTTTGTACGTAGTTCAAAGAGTTTTTCTGAAACTAGATCCAGATCTGTTGTGAGTGGAACCAACATTTTGATATGTCCCTTATCGGCGGGGTAATCATCTTTGCCATATTCATATAGCGCAATTTCAATATCTGGAATCTTACCGTCGCGTTTTGAAGTAGCCAATTCATTGACCATTTTCCAAAGTTGGGATTTGGCTTGTTCAATAAGGCCGTCCATACTCCCGCTGGTGTCCAACAGCAGCGCTACCTGAATCTTTGGGGCACTCTCCGGTTTGTGTTTGTCTGGGTTTGTGGTCGGCAGGGGTGAGAAGGTAGCGGCCAACCAAAAGGCGAAAAAACTTAGGAGCTTTGTCATAACTATATTGAATTAAAAGGAAATTAATAGGAAATAAATTTAAATCATGGAAAAGGGCTGCGCAGTACTATTTGACCAATTGAGTTGTTTGTATTTGTCGTTGCTAAAAATATAGATGTGACCCTTTTAAAAAATGGTGTGAGCCATCTAAAAAAAAGTTCAAAAAAATATTTAATATTGCTTTCTGATAAGTCTCATATCCACTTACAACAAATAAATGACTGAAAAAGAAAACATACTTAAGCATCCCGTGGGCATTATAGGTTCAGGGAGTTTCGGAATATCCATAGCCAATCTTTTGGCTGAAAACGTGGATGAGATTATCGTTTTTGCCCGCAGGGCCGAAGTTAGAGAGGCCATTCGTCAAAGAAGCGGTATGTACAGCCAATTGTCGCCAAAAGTAAGGGCGACCGATAATTTGGAAGAGGTGGCCCTAAAATGCCAGATTATTTTTCCGGTTGTACCTTCTAGATCTTTCCGGGATATGATTCGGGAACTGAGTCCCTTTCTTACCCCTTCACACTTTCTGATTCATGGTACCAAAGGACTAGATACGGTCGTTCCGGAGGGCAGCAACCTGAAATTAAAGTCCATCAAAACGATGAGTCAGGTCATTGAGGAGGAGAGCGTTGTTTGCCGTATCGGTTGCTTGTCCGGTCCAAAT
>JBIKQC010000421.1:0-4420 GCA_044349855.1 Saprospira sp. | reverse complement strand
CGTTTTTTAGCACTGAATGATGGAGTAACGGAAAGAAGTCCGGAAGTAGAGGCTATGGAAGATGAAGCTCTAGACGCTCGTTTTTTAGCACTGAATGATGGAATAACGGAAAGAAGTCCGGAAGTAGAGGCTATGGAAGATGAAGCTTTAGAAGCTCGTTTTTTAGATTTAGAAGCTCGTTTTTTAGCCCTGAACGATGGGGTTAAGGCGAGAAGTCCTGAAGTGGAGGCAATGGAAGATGAAGCCTTGGAAGCTCGTTTGCTTGCGCTGAATGATGGAGTAAAAGAAAGAAATTCTGAGGTGGAAGCCATGGAATTGGAATATCTTGAAAATAATCCAGCACTAGAAGCTCATTTTTTAGATTTAGAGACTCGTTATTTAGCACTGAATGATGGAATTAAAGAAGGAAATCCTGAAGTAGAGGCAATGGAACAGGAATATCTGAAAGAAGAAGCTTTAATGGTTCGGTTTTTAAAACTTATCGAGGAAAGTGACCACGAAGAGGATCTTGAAATGGAAAATCAAGCATCCGATTCAAAAGGATTATCTTTGGACAGCCTTCAAGGAATGAAAAAGTCAGATTATATTAGTGCAATAAAAAATAGGTCAGTTTGGGAAAAAGCAAAGGCAGTAATCTTTTTGGTAGATTATAATCTTGATGGTCAAAAAATGACTATTGCAATACCATTCAAAAGTCTAGGTAAAATGAAATCGGAAATGAAACGCTTAAAAAGTGAAAAGTTGCATCCAAATAATAAAACAGGTGGAGGTTTTGTCAAAATAGAAGATTTAAGTGCCAAAGTTGAATTGCTGCTTGGCGGACTGAAACCTGGAAATCTGCAGTCGAAAGGTCAGGCATTGTTCAATAAAATAAATATCCCTTTGGAAGTCAACTGATTTTATTGTTTAAGAAAATTAAAAAGCAACCAAGGGTTAAAATAATATTAATAAAATTACTTTTTAACAGTGTTTATTTTAACATCATAAATCACTTGTTAAGATACATTACAGTAAAGTCCCACTACAATTGTGATGGGACTTTTTTATTTAATTATTCAAAAAAATTGAATTTAACCGGATCAATCGCCACCATTAACGAAGATGTTAACCAGAAACAACTCATTTGGCTGCATATGATGCAAACACAGACAATTTTATAATTCTATGAGTGGTATTTATATTCATATCCCTTTTTGTAAAAAGGCTTGTAATTACTGTAACTTTCATTTTTCAACTTCAATGAAATTGCGAAGGCCAATGATTGATGCCATCAAAAAAGAATTGGAGCAGAGGGTCTTTTATTTGGCTGACTCTACTGTGCAAACGATATATTTTGGTGGGGGAACCCCTTCTCTTCTCAGCTCAGATGAATTGATGGAAATATGGGCTGTCATCGAGAAAAATTACAAATTGGATAATGATCTTGAAATTACACTTTAAGCAAATCCGGATGATCTAATTTTGGAAAAACTCAAATCTTATCGAAATGATACTATTATCAATAGATTAAGTATTGGAATTCAGTCGTTTCAGGATCAGGATCTGATCTATATGAATCGGGCGCACAGTGTTATAGAGGCCAAAGAATGCATTGTAAACGCACTCAATTTGGGTTTTCAGCAGATGAGTATCGATCTTATTTATGGTACGCCCACCATGGATGATGAACAATGGTATGCAAACCTCAGAACGGCATTTGCCTACGGAGTGCCGCACATTTCCTGCTATGCACTGACCGTTGAGCCAAAAACAGTGCTGCAGCACCTCATTGTAAAAGGGAAAGCTCAGGAAATTAATGAAGAACATACTGCCCGTCAATTTGAGATTCTTCTAAAAGAAGCATTGAATCAGGGCTATGAACAATATGAAATTTCCAATTTTTGCCGCCCGCCGCATTATGCAAGACATAATTCGGCTTATTGGCATGGAGAACATTACTTGGGGATAGGCCCTTCTGCACATTCTTTCAATGGCAAATCCCGTCAGTGGAATATTGCCAACAATGCAAAATATGTGAAGGCTATTGCTGATAACGAAAAAGCCTTTGAGTTGGAACAATTAACGCCTGAAGAGCAGTTTAATGAGTACATCCTTACTTCTTTGCGTACCAAATGGGGGGTTGATTTGACCCTAATACGAAATAAATGGGGAGTAGAAGCGGAAAAACGTTTTAGCACTAATATTCAAAACTATCTTAAACAGGATTACCTTGAAGAAGTAGAGACTAAGTTTATTTTGACAGATAAGGGTAAATTATTGGCAGACAGCATTATATCCGATTTGTTCTGGTAGTTTCAATTACAAGGGAAGTTTATTTCCTCCCGCCCAATTTGCTGAATTTTACTTTCTTTTTCAATGTAATTCAAAATAGCACCAATTTCTTTTCTGTTCAGCATGTAGAAGGCCGGCATCGTCTTTTTACCATTGGAAATATATACACAGTTGGCCAAATCATCGCCCGATGTTATCATTTTTTGCGAATTATAAATAAAATCGATCAGCCAATCCCTATCTCTGTAAAGGTGTATGTTTCCCAGAGCCGGAGCGCTTTTTCTTTTACGAAAATCATCGGAATGACATTCACGGCAATGCCCTTCAAAAAGTTCCTCACCATCTTCAGTTGCTAAATTGAAATTTTGAAATGAAAACATAATTAGAAAGCCAGTACCAATAAGCAGTGCTTTAATTAGAAATTTCATAGTTGTCATTTTTTCATCAATAAGCTTTACTACGAATTTAATCATTTTTATTAACTTTAGTATTAAACTTTACAGATTTTATGTTTTCATACGATCTAACTTTGTTGACAGACCGCCGATACTATAATCCCTTAGAACTTACGCCATATATTCAGAATGTTCTAAAAGAAGATGAGTTATTGCGCAATGCATTGGAAAAAAGAGGGCTACGAATATACAGAACCTTTTGGGATAACCCTGATTATGATTGGAAAAGCACCAGATTTGCCATGTTCAGAACAACTTGGGATTATTTTGAACGTTTTCCCGAATTTTCGGAATGGTTGGACCGCACTTCCAAACTTACCGGATTTATCAATCCAATAGAATTGATTCATTGGAATTTAGACAAAAATTATCTTGACGAACTAAGGCAAAAAGGGATTAATATTCCCAATACAGTTTTTATTAAAAAAGGAGATCAACGCGATTTAAATGAAATTGTACAGCAGAGCGGTTGGCAGGAACTGATATTAAAACCGGCAGTTTCAGGTGCATCAAGACATACTTACCGATTCATGGCAGAGGAGACAGCATTATATGAGTCGCTTTACAGTGAACTGATTGCGGAAGAGTCTATGCTGCTGCAGGAATTTCAAAAAAATGTTTTGAGTATGGGTGAAGTGGCATTTATGGTTTTCGGGGGAAAATACAGCCATGCAGTTCTGAAAAAAGCAAAACCCGGCGATTTTAGAGTTCAGGATGATTTTGGAGGTTCTGTACATCATTACACTGCATCGAAGGATGAAATTGCCTTTGTTGAAAAGGTAATGTCTATTGTAAACCCTGCACCTGTTTATGCAAGAGTTGATATGATATGGGACAATAACAGTGAGTTTTCAGTTTCAGAATTGGAAATGATAGAACCCGAACTTTGGTTAAGAAAAGATACAAATGCAGCTGAAATGTTGGCCGATCAATTGTATAAAAGTTATTTTCAACTATAATTACTGATTTATACTTTCAACTACAGCTAGGCCTTTAATTTTGATGTAAAAGTACATTTGGAAAACCCCAAAGCAATCAATATCAATCGTTTTGAAATCAGTGGAATCAACAACCTGCAGGAGCTGTTGGATAAACTGAAATAACTAATATGAAAATAAAATAAAAACAATGTCGAAATTCGAAGAACTAAGTCAGGCATTCACGAAGGCCAGAAACCTTTTTAAGCAATATGAAGAAGATTGCAAGGTTTTTTCCAAAGAAGTTTGGGATAAACTGATTCATTATTACGAAATTCCTCTCTCAGATATTTCTCTGCACAATATAGATGCCTATGGTGTTCCGGACAAAATTTTAGGATTTGAGGAATTGATTTTGGCTTTGCGCGAAGATGGTTATTTTGAATTTGGCGTCGGTTTTACACTGTTTGAAACGCCCAGAGTTTATCCATATCCGCATTATACTATTGTATTGCCAATAAATATAGCCATTGACCGCGATGGAAAATACAAAGCTCGTTACGGTGAAGCAGGGAAGGAATACATAATTGACAGGACAAAAGATGCCGACTATGAAAAATTCTTTGATGAAATGTTCAGGCTCATCAAAGCGGAATACGAAGAAGGCCTTTCAAATCTGCGCCTTCAAAATACTTTTAGAGCAATAGGGTTCAAACACAAAGATGATTAACAGTCAATTATTTACAGTAAATAATTTACAGTAAATAATTTACAGTA
>JBIKQC010000041.1:0-15855 GCA_044349855.1 Saprospira sp. | reverse complement strand
GAAATATCTTCGTTTGTTGAACCATTAGACCAGATAAAAGTATAAGGAGATGCCGATCCGCTTGGTGTTAAATCAATTGAAGCATTGTTTAATCCACAACTTGCATCTGTAACAGCTGAAGAAATTGTTACAGCCGTAGAACCGGAAACTGTGATCGATGATGTAGCAGTGCAGCTATTCGCACTGGTTATAGTAACAGTGTAGGTGCCGGCTGCAAGTCCTGTATTATTTTGTGTAGTTCGGCCATTACTCCAAGCAAAGGTATATGGAGAAGTTGCACCGCTTGGTGTTAAATTTATAGAACCATTGCTTAGTCCACAGCTTTCATTTGTAACAGCAGATGAAATTGTAACAGCTGTAGAACCAGATATAGTGGTGGAGAATGTCGCTGTACAATTGTTAGCACTGTTAACAGTAACGGCATAGATTCCCGCAGCGAGCGCAAATATGTCCTCTGTTGTTGATCCGTCACTCCAGACAAAAGTGTACGGAGACGAAGAACCACTTGGTATCAAATTAATAGAACCATTGATTAGTCCACAACTTGTATTAGTAACAGCAGATGAAATTGATACAGCAGTAGAACCCGTAATTGTAATGCTTGATGTCGCTGTACAGGTATTGGCACTAGTGACAGTAACATTGAAGGTGCCGGCTGCAAGTCCTGTATTATTTTGTGTAGTTCGGCCATTACTCCAGGCAAAAGTATAAGGAGAATTAGCTCCACTTGGTGTTAAATTGATAGCACCATTGTTTAATCCACAACTTGCATCTGTAACAGCTGAAGAAATTGTTACAGCCGTAGAACCAGAAACTGTGATCGATGATGTAGCAGTACAGTTATTAGCGCTGGTTACCGTAACATTGTAGGTGCCGGCTGCTAGTCCTGTATTGTTTTGTGTTGTTCGGCCATTACTCCAGGCAAAGGTATATGGAGAAGTTGCTCCACTTGGAGTCAAATTTATAGATCCGTTGTTTAAGCCACAACGGGTATTTATAAAAGTAGAAGAAACTGATACGGCAGATGAGGCCGTTACAAGGAAGGAAGTTGTCGCTGTACAACCGTTGGCACTTGTAACAGTTACTCTAATTGATCCTGCTGCAAGGCCTGTATTATTTTGTGTAGTTCGGCCGTTACTCCAGGCAAAAGTGTACGGAGAAGTCGCTCCGGTTGGTGTTATATTAATAAAACCATTATTTATTCCACAACTGGCATTTGTAACAGCAGAAGAAATTGTAACAGCCGTAGAACCGGAAACTGTGATCGATGATGTAGCAGTACAGTTATTAGCGCTGGTGACCGTAACATTATAGGTGCCGGCTGCTAGTCCTGTATTGTTTTGTGTTGTTCGGCCATTACTCCAGGCAAAGGTATACGGAGAAGTCGCTCCGCTTGGTGTTAAATTTATAGAGCCGTTGTTTAGTCCACAATTAGTATTCGTAACAACAGAAGAAATTGTGACAGTTGAAGCACTTGAAACTGTAGCTGATGATGTCGTTGTACAGTTGTTAAAATCTGAAATGGTGACTGTATATATTCCTGCCGTCAGGCCGCTGATATCCTCTGTTGTACGTCCATTACTCCAAAGAAAAGTATAAGGTATTGTGCCTCCTGTTACCGTGATTGCGACTGCTGCATCGTTGCCTAGGCAGCTTGCATTGGTGACAGTGACGCTGGCAGAAATTGCCGTTGGTTCAGTAATCGTAACTGATTGCGTTCCTGTACATACAGCACCTGAACCTGGAGATGTTACTAAAATATTGTCAATAGCTACGGAAGGATCGGAACCCACGCCATCATCATCATTTATCCAATTAAATCCAACCTGAACATTCGGATTGTTATCACAGGAGGCAGGTAAAGCAACCGTAAAAGCAGTCCATTGTCCTTGACCGCTGCCACATATAGGTGATTTAATAGAATTTACCAATGGAGTCCATCCAGAACCGCTGTTAAAAAACACAGAAGCATTATCGATAAGCGCTTGGCCATTAGAAATAAAATTAAAACTTAGTGTAAGATTAGACCTTCCGACTGTTGAGAAAATTGGCGATTCTGCTCTCCTATTCGTTTCGGGGCAGGAAAGTAATCCACAAAGTCCTCCGGCATCGTATGCTGCTCCACCGGTCGGAAAGAAGACAGAAGTAACGTGAAGTGTATTGTTACCATTGCTTGCCACACCACAACCACTTGGAAGTACTCCTCCCTCATTGTCGTTGACTGTCCAGAAATTATTGTCAGCTCCGTTTACTCCTGTAGAAACATTTAGTGTCCAAGCATGAGCTCCTGCAAAATCCTGTCGGTATAGCGTATCGGTCGATGAACCAGAAGAACCGCTGTTGACGGTTACTGTGTAAGTACCAGGCGCAAGGGCTGATATAGCATCAGTTGTGGCACCAGTTGACCAGTTGTATGTATAAGTACCTGTTCCTCCTGATATGTTCACAGCTGCGATACCATTTGTAAGCCCATTACAGGTAACGTTTGTTGGATTGGGTACTATAGCAAGTCCTGAAGAAGCGGTTATTATTGTTGTTGCTGTTGCCGTGCAACTGTTTGAGCTTGTAACAGTGACTGTGTACGAGCCTGTTGCAAGCCCTGTCAAGTCTTCAGTTGTAGCTGCATTGTTCCAAACAAAGCTATATGGTGCATTTGACCCACTAACTGTTAAATTTATAGAACCGTTTATTGCATTACAACTCGCATTGAAAGAGCTTGTAGAAAGAGTAACTGCAGAAGAACCAGTAACCGTAATAGAGGCTGTTGCTGTACAACTGTTGGCACTTGTAACAGTTACAGTATAAGTTCCGGCTAAAATACCCGTGTTATTCTGTGTTGTACGACCATTACTCCAGACAAATGTATATGGAGAAGTCGCACCGCTTGGTGTAAGATTTATCGAACCATTGTTAAGTTCACAACTGGCATCTGTAACGGCAGAAGAAATTGTAACAGCCGTAGAACCTGTAACTGTAATGGAGGATGTCGCAGTACAGCTATTAGCACTGGTGACCGTAACATTGTAAGTGCCGGCTGCAATTCCTGTATTATTTTGTGTAGTTCGGCCATTACTCCAGGCAAATGTATATGGCGAAGTAGCTCCAGTTGGTGTTAAACTAATAGAACCATTGTTTAGTCCACAATTGGCATTTGTTATAGAAGAAGAAATTGTAACAGCTGTAGAACCCGTAACTGTTATAGATGCTGTCGCTGTACAACTGTTGGCACTAGTTACAGTTACTCTAAATGTTCCAGCTGTTAGCGCAGATATGTCCTCAGTTGTTGATCCGTTACTCCAAGTAAACGTATAAGGAGAAATAGATCCGCTTGGAGTTATATTGATTGAACCAGTATTTAATCCACAATTGGCATTCGTAATAGCTGAAGTAATTGAAACAGCTGTAGAACCCGTAACGGTTATAGAAGCTGTCGCTGTACAATTGTCGGCACTTGTAACAGTAACTCTAAAAGTTCCGGATGCAAGACCAGTATTGTTTTGTGTAGTTCGACCATTACTCCAGGCAAAGTTATATGGTGAAGTCGATCCGCTTGGAGTTATATTGATTGAACCATTGTTTAATCCACAACTGGTATTTGTAACAGCAGAAGAAATGGTTACAGCAGAAGAACCCGTAACTGTAATGGAGGATGTAGCAGTACAACTATTAGCACTGGTGACAGTAACAGTGTAGGTACCGGCTGCAAGTCCTGTATTATTTTGTGTAGTTCGGCCATTACTCCAAGCAAAAGTATAAGGCGATGTCGCTCCACTTGGCGTTAAACTAATCGAACCAATGTTTACTCCACAACTAGTTGCAACTGTAGAAGATATTGAAACAGCTGAAGAACCCGTAACGGTAATGGAGGATGTAGCTGTGCAGTTGTCAGCACTTGTTACAGTTACTCTAAAAGTTCCAGCTGCTAGTGCAGATATGTCCTCGGTTGTAGATCCATTACTCCAGGTAAAAGTATAAGGAGCAATCGATCCACTTGGCGTAAGATTTATAGCACCATTGCTTAATCCACATCTGGCATTCGTAACAGCAGATGAAATTGTAACAGCTGAAGAACCTGTTACTGTTATAGAGGCTGTCGCCGTGCAATTGTCAACACTTGTAACAGTAACGCTAAATGTTCCGACTGCGAGGCCTGTGATATTTTGAGTTGTTCGACCATTACTCCAGGCAAATGTATATGGTGAAGTTGCTCCGCTTGATATTAAATTAATCGATCCATTGTTTTGTCCACAACTGGTATTCGTAACAGCTGAAGAAATTGTAACAGCTGAAGAACCTGATACAGTGATGGAGGATGTCGCTGTACAGTTATTAGCGCTGGTGACAGTTACTGCATAGGTACCTGGAGCGAGCGCAGATATATCCTCGGTTGTTGATCCGTTACTCCAGCTAAAAGTATAAGGCGAAGTTGCCCCACTTGGAGTAAGATTTATTATTCCATTGTTTAATCCACAACTTGTATTTGTAACAGCAGATGAAATTGATAAAGCTGTAGATGCAGTGACAGTAAAGGAAGATGTCGCAGTACAGTTGACATCACTGGTAACAGTAACAGAGTAGTTACCTGGAGCGAGCGCATCTATGTCCTCGGTAGTTAATCCGTTATTCCATGCAAAGGTATAAGGAGCAGTAGATCCACTGGGAGTTAAATCTATAGCACCATTGATTAGTCCACAACTGGTATTTGTAACTGCTGAAGAAATTGTAACCGATGTAGTGGCATTTACTGTAAAGGATGATGTTGCTGAGCAGCTATTTGAGCTGGTGGTAGTAACAGTATAGTTACCAGCTGACAAGTTAATGATATCTTGGTTTGTTTCGCCATTTGACCATTGAAAGCTATATGGCGGAATGCCGCCCGAGACCGTTAGAGCAATTGCTCCTGTTAACGGTTCTCCGCAGGTAATATTAGTAATAGCTCCGAGAGCTCCAACCGATCTTGCTCTGATTGCCGTACCTGATAAGGTAATTTGACAGCTGTTAAAATCTGTAATAGTAACGGTATAGGGTCCAGCTGTTAAAGCACTGATATCCTCAGTAGTACGTCCATTATTCCAAAGGAAGGTATAGGGTGCGGTACCCCCTGTAACTGTGATGTCGACTGCAGCATCGTTGCCTGCGCAGCTTGCGTCGGTAATAGTTATCGTGGCAGCAACTGCGCTAGGCTGAGTAACTTGTAGTCCCGATACCGTTCCTGAACATCCATTGGCATCTGTTGCTGTGAGTGAATATGTACCTGCCGATAACCCCGTTAAGTCTTCGGTTGTGAGTCCGTTGCTCCAAGAGTAATTGAATGGACCAGTTCCGCCAGTAATGGTGATAGATATGGCTCCATTTGATTCTCCATCACATGTTACATTTGTAGTATTGGGAACAATTGTGAAACCTGCAGAAGAAGATATGGGAACAGATAAGGTGGCCGTACAACTGTTAGAACTGCTAACTGTCACTGTATATGTTCCTGTTCCAAGACCAGTCAAATCCTCTGTTGTTGCTGAATTAGACCAAGCAAAAGTATAAGGCGATGTCGCACCACTAGTAGTTAAACTAATTGATCCGTTATTTGCTCCGCAACTTGCATTTATGGATGAAGATGATATTGATACTGCTGTAGAACCTGTAACTGTTATAGATGAGGTGGCTGAACAGTTGTTTGCACTTGTTACTGTAACTTGATAAATACCGTCTGCCAATGCACTTATGTCCTCAGTGGTAAGACCATTGCTCCAGGCGAAGGTATAAGGTGAAGTTGCACCGCTAGGTGTTATATCTATAGATCCGTTGGGTAAGTTACATTGTGTATTATTTACAGTAGTAACAGCAATATTTACAGTAGAAGAGACAACACAGGCTCCATTACAGGCATTTATACTTGGTGTAGCATTGGTTGCCCAGGTAGTTGCGCCGTCTACTGTTCGATGAATTACATTTCCAATTGAAGGTGAAACACCTGCATAATGTACTATAGGAGAAGCAACTGGTATTCCGGCAGGACCTGTAAGCGAAGCAACTGCAGGACAGGAAACACCCGCTGCTATAAAAGTCGGTGCTAACTGTATGTTGCTATCCGTCCCCCATTTATTTGCCTCTCCGGCAGAGAATGTCCAATAGACAGCATCTATTGGAGTGCCAATACTGTTGTAAAGAATAATATATCCATCTCCATTTGGGATTAACCATCGGTCATTGCCCGTATTCAAGTGAGGATTAGAGCAAAAGCTTGTGATATTAATATCTGCACCTGAATTCGGACCACCAATCGACAAAAAATCCAAAGGACCTATTTTAGTTCCGGAGGGAAATCTAAAAGTACCATTAGATTGAGCGCTAAAATTATCGTTGTACCCAATAAGAAAACAGGAAATATCGATAGAGTCGCAGGGATTGGCATTGTATAATTCAATGTATTCACTTCCGAAGGTGGGCTGCGAACATACCTTTAAAGACTGAAATTGAGGTGAAGTTGCGTCAGTTTGTGGCTTTAACATTACCTCATTTATTCTAACCTGCGCAAAAACAGTATTAGAAATCAAAAGCAGTAAGAAAAAAGTACATTTGCAAAAAAAAGATAAACGAATACTTAGATTATTCATAAATTCTGAGATTTCCTATTTTAGAGGATTGAAATTTTATCAAAATTAAAATTCTAAAAAACAATATTCTTTTAGATGTTTTCCTTGTTTGCTTAAAAAACATACAATAATTTAAGATAAAAAAACAAAACGTTTTTAAGATCTATAAATTCTTAAAAAAGTAAAATGATCTTTTAAGTTTAAATTATCTTCGAGTTGATACCGTAAGCTCTAAGCTTTTATTTGCTTCCAAGCTAAATGTTAAGAGTTCATTTAGGTTATTGTTAGTAAATCCAAGTTAAAATAACTGTAGAACTATCTTTTTATATTTAGCTTGTAACTTTTATTCAATTCCAAAGTCAAAATTAGTATGATGAGTGAATATACTAGTTATAATAAGACCCGGGGCTTTTAAAATTTAAGTCATACATTAAAAATCAAAAAAATGACATTCAAGGTCTTAGATTTACAATAATAGCTGATTGATACTTAATTTGAATTGGAACCATTACAATTTCCAACAAATATAGTATTTTTTATAAATTTTTCAAAATCATAAAAATTTAAGCATTAATTTTGCCAAACGAATAGTTTACAAATTTTATCTTAAACATAGAACTTAAATTATTGAACTTGGAATAGAGATTTTTCTTCAGTTGGAGTGATTGTATGATAATTTATTTTTGTTTCAAAACACAGATATTTACAATAACTCGAATATGTGAATTTTGGAAACAAAAATAGAACTCTTGTCCACATTGGATGAAAAATACGAATGTAAAGGCAAATTGCTTCCACAATTGTAAAGGACAATGACTAAGGGTATTTTTATCGGGGGGATTCTATTCAATAAAATTCGCCTACTTTTAAAGAACGAAATGGGGGTATTTTTTATTGAGTAATAAAGCAATCATAACAGTTAATCCCAATAAATACATTAGAAAAAAAATAATATTATTAACTGTTATAATATCAACTGCTTAAGTCTTTAATGCGATGCATTAGAAAGGTGTTTAGCCAAAAGTGTGGCAAATCATTTGGAATAACTATTCCATCGATTATTTAAATTCATGATGAAATAATTGGTTTAATAACATATTTTTTGAACAGTGCATACTTAATATGTTAGAAAGTTTCTCCATCTCCATCTACGATATTGTCTTCTCTCTCAAATGAATCGTTTTGTTCTTCTTCATCAAAAGCTTCATCTTCAAAATCTTCTTCTTCTTCTACAACCTGGCGAACTTGCGGAGTATGCTCCTCTTCCTGATCTTCAGCTTCCCGCAAAAGCGCTTTGGTGTACTTTGAAGTACTGACCGGCACGAATTCTTCAAAAGAATCTTCAGGCAAGGCAATTGTTTCCTCCTCAGTGCCAACAAACTCTTCAATATTTACCGGATTCAGCGGATTTGCATACATTTCACGGAAATCGGCACGTTTTTGAACAATTTCAATTGCCATAAACAGTGCTTCACGGAAAGAATCGGCAGAAGCTTTATTTTGTCCCGTTATATTATAGGCTGTTCCATGGTCGGGAGAGGTTCTGATAAAAGGCAAACCTGCGGTATAGTTGACTCCTGACTCGAAAGACAGTGTTTTGAAGGCTACCAATCCCTGATCATGATACATGGCCAGAATTCCATCGAAATGCTGATAATTGCCAGAACCAAAGAATCCATCGGCAGGATAAGGTCCTATGGCAAAAATCCCTTTATTTTTAGCTTCCTGTATGGCAGGAAGGATGAATTGGAGTTCTTCTTTTCCGATACTTCCTCCATCTCCGGCATGCGGATTAAGACCCAAAACTGCAATTTTAGGCCGTTCAATGCCAAAATCCATACGCAGTGCCTGATTCAGCATCGCTATTTTACGAAGAACTACTTCTTTATTGAGCTTTTTGGAAATTTCGCTGATTGGAATATGATTTGTGGCAAGTGCAACGCGCAGCTCTGCATTGACCAACATCATGAGACTTTCCTGAACGCCAGCTTTTGCAGCGAGAAACTCGGTATGTCCGGTGTGTGGAAATCCAGCCATCTGCATGGCGTGTTTATTTATGGGTGCTGTCACCAATGCATCAATTAGACCTGCATTGAGGTCATCAACTGCACGGTCTAGAGAGATATAGGCATATTTGCCGCCTTCTTCCGTTGCTTTACCGAGCGTAATGCGTACATTATCCTGCCAGCAGTTTATTACATTTATTTCACCCAGTTTGATCTGAGAAGCATCTCTGATGCTGTTGATACCAAAATCACTGATATTTACAATATTCTTATGGTAAGAAATTACTTTTGAAGATCCGTAAATAACGGGCGTACAAAGTTGTGTAATACGCTCATCATCAAGCGTTTTTAAAATTACTTCCAACCCAATGCCGTTAATGTCTCCAATACTGATTCCTATTTTGAGTTTGTTCATTATCAAGTAAAGTTAAAAGGTCATTAAAAATGGCAAAAACCAATATTGTGGCAAAAGCCGAGACCCGTTGATTTATTGTTCTGTATAAAAGAGATAAAATTGTGCCTCTATTAGCAAAGATAGATAAGTTTCGGCAGTTTTTTTCAGTTTATCCGAAAATATGATTTCGGAGAGCTTACAGGTTTTTTTGATTAACTCTGTAAAGTTTTTCAAAAGTAGCTTTTATGATCGGCAGATTATCTACAGCTTTTTTTTCAGCAGCAGTGATATCGAAGTTTCCCAAAATTGCAGCGTCTTTTTTCTCATAGAGCGAGATGATTGGAGCACCAAAGCGGTTTATGTCTTCCGCTACCGTTCTGTCGCTGAAATATTCCATTGTCATGATAGCTGTATTAATGGCCCAATGCAGATAGTAAAATGATTTTGCAAAATCCTGTTTAAAGTAGGTAGCCTGCCCCTTGGGAAGACTTTTCTGAATTTCATCAGCAGATTTAGAATAGATGAGTGCCAATCGGAGCATGGCATAGGGATTCAGGTAGTAATCGGCTGCAATTTGCTGGTATAGCATACCCTTATCGAACTGATTTTCTGAAAAATATCTATTTCCCAAAAAATGAAGGGCATAAGAGGCCTCAAAGAGGCTTAAACCTTTTTTCTCCAAAAACTTTTCAATACCGCCCCTGTTCATTTCAGAGAGTTTATCTGTAAGTACCATTAAATCAGGCTTTTCTTCTACCCTGAGTTTTAGAACATTGTCTTTATTTTTTTCAAGTTCCGGAAGCCGGAAGCTTTTATTTTCGGGATTATCGGTTTTGCAGGCAGCCGCAAGGAAAATCAGACCGAAGATATAAAAGAATTGTTTCATTTGAATTTCGACTTTAGTAAAAATTAATTTTCACAATATTAGCCTTTTTCTTCCTAAAAGGAAGCTAAAAAAATCTGAAATCAGATTACTTGCTATTACAGCATTACTAAAAACTCAGATTTTGAATTTATGTAAGACAAGAAGACTTTTTATTTTTGTTCAAAGATCATCAGGTTAGTGAATAATGAAAAATATCACCATTTGATTCCTGAAAGCCTTAAATTGTTAATCATTTATACATTATGCCCAGATTTTTGGGGTAAATCTGTACGCATCATATAATAGGAACTTCGGTTAGTGGATCCGGCAGTTCCAATACCAATTCATCATAGGCAATAAAGACATTGGGGGGCAATAGCTTTTCGGTTTCTGCTGTACTGCCCATTGTATGACTCAAATGAGTAAAAAAGGTACTTTTTGCGCCAATTTTTCGACTGAGTTCCAATGCCTCTTCCAAGCTGAGGTGTGAGTAATGTTCTCTTTGCTGAAGTGCACTAAGTACGAGTATATCAAGTCCGTTAAGCAAACTAAGCTGATCGTCTTCAATTGTTTTAATATCTGTAATATAGGCAAAATTTCCAATGCGGAAGCCCATTATCGGTAACTGACCATGCATTATTTCAATGGGTATAACTTTTGTGTCACCAACCAGAAATGAGTTATTTTTGTTAATCTCGCGCAGTTCTACTTTGGGCACTCCCGGATAGTCGTTATCGAAGATATAATCGAAACTTTTTCGCAGGTTGGTTTGTACTCGGGCTACAGCATAGAGTGGCATATCCATGCTGAATTTGAAATTGAGCGGCCTGATATCATCGAGTCCGCCAACATGATCGCGATGTTCATGTGTTATAAGAATGGCATCGATACGCGGTATAGCGGCCCGGAGCATCTGATAGCGAAAATCCGGACTGATATCGATCAGTATATTTTTATTGTGCACTTCCAAGCACACTGATACGCGAAGCCTTCGGTCCCTTTTATCATAAGAACTGCATACATTACAGTCGCAGCCTATGACAGGTATACCCTGTGAGGTGCCGGTGCCGAGGAAGGTGATTTTCATAAGTTTAGCGTACTTGGTAGAGGGTACTTTAATACTTAAAAGAATAAAGCAAGGTACATTTCGGTAAAGTTTTAGATCAGGTCTTTTATCTTTTATCTTTTATCTTTTATCCTATTTCACAACATCCATATCCTTGAAAGGTGAACGGGGCTGCCATTCTTCCTCGGGCGTCAGGTATTCGAAAATAAATTTAATCATATTGCTTGAAATGCGGTTTCGATGACGCACATAAATATTCAGGTCGCAGGGTACTGCTCCAACTGAACTTTTTATTTCCAATGCCGTCCGGGCAAAATCTATGCTATCCATTTTATGGTAAATCGCCATATCAATGAGCGAATAAAGAATATTCAGATAAACCTGATATTCTCTGTTTACTTCATGGTCAACACCCAAAAAATGTGCTTCAAGCTCTTGTCCGTTGAAGATGGAGGTACAAAAAGCAACAAGGCGTCCCTCCAAAAAGAATCCTACCAGTTTAAAACGTTCTCCCAAATGTTTTTTAAGTGCCAGAAAATACTCGGGATGCAGTGTAAATGCATTGAAACCAACATTTGTGGCTATTCCTTTATACAAGGCGTAAATTTCGCCATTCATGGCTTCAATCTCCTCCAATGTCAATTCTCTTTTATTCAGCTCCTCCCCTTTTTTTGCAGCCCTTCGTGCACGAACTCGATATTTGGACTGCATTTCTTCAAGATAATCATCAAAACTTTTCCAATGTTTAGGCAGGCGCATATACATGGCCGGCTGTATGGTGTAACTGTGGTAGGAAGCTTTTTTCAGTACAGGATCTACTGGAGTATTTTTATCTTTGCAGGGATAGTCTTTAAACATCTGTATATGAATATTTTTACCCGATTCTTTCTCGAGTAAACGCTGTGCAAGGTCAACTGCCTGTCGGGCAATTTCGGCAGCAGTGCCTTCATCTACAATGGGATCTATATAATAACCGTGTTTCCCTGTAAGTAACAGATTTCCGCAGATAAGCACATTGAAAACTGCTTTTCTGATAAACCATTCCCGAAGTGCTACGCCTGTACGTTGAATAAAATTTTTAGGTTTTTCTGCTTTATTTTTATTGATACTGTCCTGCATGCGCACCCAATAGGTCTGTAAAAAGACAATACCTATTGGTTTTTCATCACAAAAAAGTACCGCATAACGGAATCCCATGTGTGTTGCAGGATGTGCGTGCAAAGCTTTCAGATAATCTGACTGCAGGAAAATATTATTTGCAGGAGCAATGCTGTCCCATATTTTCGAGATCTCATTTATATCCTTACTGATACCCATAGACCAACCTTTGGATTGAAGATCATAGCAGTGCAGCTGTTCATTTCCTTTGTTGATAGGAATCAAGGCTTTATTTTTGGTAGATGGGCAATACATTTTATTTGTGTTTGGGAAGGCTAAATTATAAAGGAATTATTGTACTGACAACTATTATTTGTCCTTTATGCTTTAAGGGATTGTTAAAAACTATAGAACTGCTGAAAATCAATTCAATCAAGTTTTTTAATCTGTTCGTTTTAGATGCTTATATTAGGAGAACGCAAAAAGAAGAATATTGTTAATTTTGAAAAAAATTATCTCAAGCATTAAACCTTTTCAAAGAAGTAAAGTCTTAGGAACGATAACCAAAATACAAAGCTGTGGCAATCGAACAATTTAGCAATCCCGAAGAAGCCGAAAAACGGATTCTGAAGCTGCTGTCCTCTGAAGAGGGCTTTCAGCGCGGCTTTGCACTGCTCGTTAATACCTACAGAGAAAGACTTTACTGGCATATTAGAGGAATGGTGGGGCAGCATGACGATGCCGATGATGTTTTGCAAAAAACGTTTATAAAAGTTTTTAAAGGCTTCAGTGGTTTTCAGGGAAATTCAAAGCTATACACCTGGCTCTACAGAATTGCTACTAACGAATCACTTACACATATTGAAAAAACAAAAAAACAGCAGACGGCTGCTCTTGATGATTCTGAAAATGGATTTGCCTACTCTGTAAAGGCTGAAAGCTATATGGACAGCGAACAATTGGACCTGCTTCTGCAGAAGGCAATTGCCGATTTGCCCGAAAAACAGCGACAGGTTTTCCTCATGCGCTACTACGATGAGCTCAGTTATCAAGATATATCTGAAATAACCGGCACTTCGGTTGGAGGCTTAAAAGCAAGCTATCATATTGCTGCAAAAAAAATTGAAGAATACATCAAGCAATTCACTGACTTTTAAAAGTTAAATAAAAGGTTTCACCCCCTTAAAAATAATCATCATGGAAGAAGACCAAACACCGCCCCTGTTGCGAAAACTAAAAAAACCGCCTCAGGAACAGTTGGGCAAAGTCCCCATAGGATATTTCGACGACTTTGAGAAAAAGCTTATGGACAATCTTTTTGCCGAGGGGGCAGAACCGAAAGTTGTAGGTATAGCACCTAAAACAAGAAGGCTGATCCCTGTTTTTATAATTGGTATAGCGGCCTCTGTACTGCTGCTTGTCATCGCCGGTTTTTGGTACCTCCGGGGCAATAATATTTTCGACTACCAAAGTCTGATGGCGATGGACATTGATAAAGGTCTCCGAAAACTGTCGCTGGAAGAAGCGGACGAATACCTTCTTGCACATATCGATGAACTGCAGACAGAAGACCTTTTTGAAAATATGAGCGATGAAGAACTGAGCGAGGCTCAACATGCTTCCTTAATCAGTTTTCCGCAAAACGACAGTCTTCCTCCGGCAAAACTTAAAGAAACACCTAAGGAATCGGATCCTCAGACAGTGAAAAAGCCCGAACAGCCCGGAACTATGAAAGAGGAACTGGAAGATGACATCGCAGATGAAAGTGATTTGGACGAGCTGCTTAAGGATCTGGGAGACGAAGAATTGAAAGCACTGGAACAGGCCTTGTTAAAACCGAAGAAAAAACCAAATTAGACCGAGAATTAGATCTTTCTAACAATATAATAATATAGAACATGAAACATATAATAATTGCAGCAGTCCTGCTTTTCAGCATTGTAAACAGTTCCTTTGCCCAGCGTTTTGGCGGGGGCGAGAGAGGAGAACGCATTAAATCGCTTTGGGTAGCTTTTGTTACTCAAGAGCTTGATTTAAGTCCCGACGAATCGGCAAAATTCTGGCCTATCTACAATGAATACATGGAAAAGGAGCGCGAATTGCAAAAAAACAAACGCAATGGCATAAAAAAATCTCCCTCTGAAATGTCAGAATCTGAAATCGATGCTTTTTTCAGTCAGAATTTGGCGGTTGAAGAGCAGATTATTTCGCTGAAAAGAACCTATTATCCGAAGTTCAAAACTGCGGTTCCTGCATCTAAGATTATTAAACTTCCAGCAGTGGAAAGGGAATTCAAGAAAAAGCTGATAAAGCTGATTCAGGAGCGGAAAGGTAAATAAGTGGATATTTGTCATTTTAACAGGAAATGGCAGCAGGTTGTTCCTGCTGCCATTTTGTATTAAAATTTAAACCCAAAGATCGTATTTACTTTGGATTGAATTTTCTCAATTCTAATAGACTGTTTCAACAATCTGTCTGATTGTATTTACATCGCCCATTGTGTAATAGTGTAAACATGGAACTCCAGCAGCTTTCAGCTCTTTTGACTGAGCAATACACCATTCGATACCTACCTGACGGCGAGCTTCGGAATCCTTTGCTTTCAGCAGTGCAACTGTCAGATCTTCGGGAAGATCAATGTAAAAATGACGCGGAATGGAGCTGAGCTGGTAATTTTTGGTAATCGGCTTCAGACCCGGAACGATAGGCACATCGATACCGTTCTCGCGGCACATTTTTACAAAATCGAAATATTTCTGATTGTCGAAAAACATCTGCGTCACAACGTATTGCGCACCTGCTTCCACTTTCTTTTTTAGATAATAGATGTCATTGGCCAAGTTTGGTGCCTCGAAATGCTTTTCGGGATAACCGGCAATACCGATGCAGTAAGAAGAAGGCTCGGCATCCATGATGGTAGAGTCCAAATATTTGCCGTCATTCATGGCCTTCACCTGTTTCACAAGGTCGAGGGCATAGGCATGTCCGCCCGGTTCCGGCTCAAATTTTTCTTCAAATTTTTGAGGGTCGCCGCGCAGTACCAGTACGTTATCGATGCCCAAAAACATGAGGTCTATCAAGGCATTTTCGGTTTCTTCTACCGTAAAACCACCACAGATAAGGTGCGGAACGGCATCCACTTTGTAGCGGTTCATGATCGCGGCACAGATACCTACGGTACCGGGGCGCTTGCGCACTGCCGTTTTTTCGTAGTAACCGGTTTCCTGTCTCTGATAGATATACTCCTGACGGTGATAGGTTACATCGATAAAGGGAGGATTGAAATCCATCAGCGGATCCAATGTCTCAAAAATACTTTTGATACCTCCACCTTTGAGCGGCGGTAAAATCTCGAATGAGATAAGGGTCTGACCCTTCGATTGTTTGAAATGTTCGGTTACTTTCATTGTTTTGATAGAGGGTATTCTCGAAATATATTATTGTTGATGTTTTATCTGCCTTAACTTTTGTGTCATTAACCACTTAGTTCACGGAGTTTTTCGAGGAACTCGGCCTAGCCTCGGTTCACAGAGAACCACAATAAATCAATATTTTTTTATATTTTAACTTGTTTATCGTCTGTATAAAACTTTGTGTACTGTGGTTTATTTTTAATCCTAATTCTTCGTCACCGTAATTTTAACAGAAACACCTTCAATAAGTTCAACTTCCTGACCTGTCGTTAGCGAATCAACTATACGAAGATCGGTTGCCAATACTTCATTGCAGATATAACTGCCAAATTGTGCAATCGCATCTTTGATGTAATCGCTTGACTCCAAAGTGAGTACTATTCTGTCGGTCACTTCAAAGTCCTGATCCTTGCGCATATTCTG
>JBIKQC010000420.1:0-4436 GCA_044349855.1 Saprospira sp. | reverse complement strand
ATCTTTTACATCATCTTCGAGTCGTTTTATTAATTCAGCATGATTTTTTCGCTCAATGGTAAGTTCTTCATTTATTTTTAATTTTTCTTTTTCGACCATGTTACGAAGCGTTTTAATCTCTGCTTCTGACATATCGTCACAAGGTTTCTTTTGAGGTTTTGGATTTGATGCGGTATTATTGTTATTATTAGTATTTTCAGTACTAATATTCGAATTTACTGAAGCATCAACTGTAATATGTTTAATCTTTGTAGGATCCAATTCCCCGATAACACAACTGGCTATAGTTCTTAATTCCGAAACACGGGTTATGCCTCTTGCATACATCTTATTTTCCATCATGTTCATAACCCTGAAGGATTTCATATTTTTTGTTGCGAACCATTCCAGAATTGATTGATCGAGCTGAAGTATATTGAGATAACCGGGTTTGTTTCTGATGATAATTTTTTCACCCATAGTTATAAAATTCAATAACTTTTTTTCGTCATCTTCAGATACAAACATAACTCTTGTATCGTCCTTCTCCAGAGAGTGTATGTCTGTAGAGGTCATTTTCATGAAGATACCTTCGTCCGTTATTTGAAACACGATTTCATATTCAAAGGAAGCCGTCGAATGAATCAGGAAAGGTTTTGTTTCAATGTTTTGTTTATTGCCAATTTTTAAGTTTTTGGCAAATAATTCATCACACTTTTGTTGTGCCTGAAGGGTAGTTGTGCACCATATTATGATAGCGATCAGTAGTAATTTCATTTTCATATATGTTAGATTTCTTAAATACTATAAGGATTTATTTCAGGTTGGCTGGCATTCATGATTAGTGATAAAAGTATTCATAAAATGATTGTTCATGAAAAATATAGCATTTCTTCAGCGAAACTTGGTAAAAGAAGACCTGAGAAAATCTTCACTTTACGTAATAGTTTAATATTATTGTCTTAGTTTTTTTGGTAATATCAAAAGTGAAAATAAGATATTTTTTAAAAAAAATTAATGCATTCTATCGCCCCTCGGTATTATGTTTTTTAATATTTCAGCTTCGAAATCCAGACAATCAAGCCATCGTTTTCTTGCAGTTGATTCATCGCTGTAGTGTTCAGCAAGTTCTAAAAAAAGTTTGTAATGTGCAGCCTCAGCAACCATAAACTGATGATAAAAGGATTTCAGCCCCTCATCATTAATATAAAGTGACAAGAGTCGGAAACGTTCGCAACTTCTTGCTTCAATCATAGCACAAACAACAAGTTTATCCAAAAGCAAATCTTTGGGCGATACACCTTTGCGCACAAAAAGCTGTAGCGCATTTACATACTCGTCTTTTCGTTGTTTTCCTAAGCTTAGGTTACGTCTTTTGAGTTCTTTATGTACTAATCGGAAATGCCCCCACTCTTCAGTGACTAAGGGAGAAAGTGCTTCAACTAAAAGTATCAGATCTGGATGTTTTTGAATAAGGGATATGCAACTTGTAGCAGCCTTTTGTTCACAATAGGCATGATCAGTCAGTATATCTTCCAAACTCATTTCTGCCATATTTACCCAACGGGGATCTGTTGGCAGTTCCAAACCAAGGACTCTTTTGTTTTCAATTTCCATAAAGTCAAAACTTAAATTTTCAAAGTTATAAGGTAACAATAAATATGCAAATTTTAAAATATATGCTTGTAAATATAATAATAACTATATAAATGTTGTGAAAGAGGACTCATTTTTGTAAAATTTCCAAATTTTTATTGTTTCAGATGCTGCTTTCACATCGTGAACCCTTAAAATTGAAGCACCCTGTTCCAAAGCTAAAACGTGTGCAGCGGTAGTACCGTTCAAAGCAAATTCCGAATTAACATTTAAAGCCTTACATATCATTGATTTTCTTGATATACCAGCCAAAATTGGCAAACCCAGCATTTTAAAATTTTTAAGTCCTGCCAATATCTTATAATTCTGTTCCAATGTTTTTCCAAATCCGAATCCAGGGTCCAGAATTATATCTTTAATGTCAAGCGCTCTAAGCAGTTCAATTTTTTTAATAAAAAAATCTAAAACATCGGGAAGAATATCATCATATTCAGGATTTTGCTGCATATTCTTGGGTGTACCTTTCATGTGCATCAGAATATAAGGAAGACCCGAATCGGCAACTGTTTTAAAAAGCTCCTCATCAAAACTGCCCGCAGAGATATCATTAATTATATGAGCACCTGCATCGGCTGATTCTTTTACAACTTTTGAACGCCAGGTATCAATACTTAATATGGCTTCGGGAAAATTACTAACAATAGCTTCTAAGGGTTTAATAATTCTTTCTAATTCGATTTCTTCAGAAATAAAATCTGATCCCGGTTTTGAAGACATGCCACCAATATCTATGATATCTGCACCCTCATTCAGCATCTGTTCTACCCCAAATAAAAAATTCTCATCTTTCCAAAGACCGCCATCAAAAAAAGAATTTGGGCTAAGGTTTAAAATGCCCATAATAAGTGGTTCGGATAAGTCCAAAATCCTACCCCTGCAATTTATGGTTTGCTGATTGCGCATGTTAATTTAAGATTTTAATGCTAAATAACGTTAAAGCTTTCCTAGCATTTTTATATTTACAAACATAATAAAATTTCTATGAATATGCAAATTCAATTTATTTATTTATTTCTGCGACCATAAAGTATAATTATAGATTACTTATTGCTATTCAATGGTTAAAATATTTTATAAAAATATTTAATTGTCAATTATTTAACCCATGTCGAGAAAATTCATTCAAATAGTTAAGCTTAAAATAATAGAGAAAACTTCATAGCATTGAAAAACCTAAACACTGAAGAAGTAAAAACTATACACCTTCTAATTATTACATGATTATTAAATTGACAAAATTAAAACAAAATATTTCAAATAAAACTAAATTGTTTTAACTTTGGAAATATATTGCAAAACTAAACTTTTTGTAACGTATTTTATACATATCTTAACCTCTCAAATATTCAAAATCTGTGGCGAAACCACTCATCAATGTAGTATGGTTTAAACGTGATCTTCGACTAAGTGATCATGCTCCGCTTCGAAAAGCTATCGAAGACGGTAAACCCCTGTTGCTAATCTATATTTTTGAGCCTGAACTTATGTCCGATAAGCATTATGATATACGTCACTTGCGCTTTGTGTGGCAGTCTTTAAAAGACATGCAGCAGGCCAATAAGCTCAATTTTTCACTCTCGGTGGCTCATCAGAATGCATCCGATACTTTTAGACATATTCTACGTTTTTTTGATATTCATACAGTTTTTTCTCAGGAGGAAATTGGTATAAAAATTACTTATGATCGGGACTTGACCATGAAAAAATTATTCAGGTCAAAAAATATTGTATGGGATGAATCGCCTTATGCCGGTGTGAGAAGAGGACTGAAGGATAGGATTGGCTGGGCTAAGTATTGGCATGAACAAATGTATGCCATGGAGGAAAAGGTACATTTAGGCAAACTGCGCGAAATAGCCATCCGATTGGCACTGGATAATTCGGCCGCGCATCAGGCCATCAAAGGAAAGCCGCTTCCCCGAGAGGTAATGGAACCCATGCCCGAAGGAATGCAGAGTGGGGGAGAGCTTTTGGGTTGGGAAAGGTTGGAAAGTTTTGTAAATCACCGTGCGTTGGGTTATATTAAAAATATTTCTTCACCAATCGGATCAAGGCATTTCGGCGGACGAATTTCGGCGCATCTGGCATGGGGAAATTTGAGTATGCGACAGGTATTTCAATATTATACCCGGCATGTAAAAGAAAAAGAACCTTCTATGCAGCGGGATTTGAATGCTTTTGCTTCAAGACTGCGTTGGCATTGTCATTTTATTCAAAAATTTGAATCGGAAGATCGCATAGAGTTTGAAAATTTGAATCCTGCCTTTGATGTATTGGAACAGCCTTATAACGATGAATATTTCGAAAGATGGAAAAACGGACAGACCGGTTATCCGCTCATTGACGCTGCAATGCGTTGTCTGCGAGAAACGGGTTTTTTGAATTTTAGGCTAAGAGCTACAGTGCTTTCTTTTTGGTCGCATCTGCTCTGGCAACCCTGGAAACCGGCAGCCGAATATTTGGCATCAATGTTTTTAGATTTTGAACCCGGAATACATTATGCACAGGTTCAGATGCAGGCAGGTGTAACGGGAATAAACATTATTAGAATTTACAATCCTGTGAAGCAGTCAAAAGAAATTGACCCTGATGCAAAATTTATATTGGAATGGGTGCAAGAACTCAAAAACCTGCCATTAAATCTTGTTCATGAACCCTGGACTCTTAGGCCTTTAGAACAACTTTTTCATGACATGCAGTTGGGTTTACATTACCCTCTGCCTATTATCGATCACAAGAAAACTCATACTGATGCCCGCGATATTCTTTGGGGCGTAAAAGATAGTAAGGCCGCACAGAAA
>JBIKQC010000419.1:0-4443 GCA_044349855.1 Saprospira sp. | reverse complement strand
TGACTCACCCCTCCCTGCGGGTTTCCCCTCTCTTAAAAAAGAGGGGAAGCACAATTGCATAATAATATAGTTTTTCGGCTTGCCGAAAGCTCCGAAGGAGCTGTAAAGCCCCTTCTTTTTAAAGAGAAGGGGTTGGGGATGAGTCAGACTGGGGGTTTGGGATGAGTCAGAATGGGGGTTTGGGATGAGTCAGACAGTTTGGGATGAGTCAGACAGAGATTTGGGGTGAGTCAGACTGGGGGTTTGGGATGAGTCAGACAGTTTGGGATGAGTCAGACAGTTTGGGATGAGTCAGACAGTTTGGGATGAGTCAGACAGTTTGGGATGAGTCAGACAGTTTGGGATGAGTCAGACAGAGGTTTGGGGTGAGTCAGACAGTTTGGGATGAGTCAGACAGAGATTTGGGGTGAGTCAAAACTTTTCTTGGACCATTTCAATTACCTAAAACCAATAATCTTCGTAATTTTGGATTTTATAGAAACTCCGAATTCAAAATCAGCCATTCCATAATGAAAATTATTTCAGTTTATATACTCTTTTTAATTACCCAAATTCCCCTTTTTGCGCAGCGGACTGAACGCGACAGTCTGATTGCAACACCCATTTATGATGATTTTTTCAACAGCATCAATACAGCTGCAGAACAGGATCTGAGCAGCAGATTGGCCATGATGAGCCTGACAGATATGCTCGACAAAAATATCATCAGCCGATATGAAATGGAAGGACTGGCCCTGCCCTTAGGTGTTCACAAAAAAGAAGGAAAGATTGATTTTGTGTTGGGCATGTATGACATGTGGATGTCAAAAGCCCGAAACGCCCAAAAAAGTAAGTCCGGTAAAATTGATGCTTCTTCGATGATCACAGCTGTTGAAGCCATTGAGATGATGAAAAGCATTAGCCCCAAAGGCCGAAACATAAGAGAATATCGCGACTCGGTGCTGGTAAAAGCCTGCAGTACTATGTTAAAACTCCACACAGAAATGCTTGGACTCTATAGTGCTGACCGAAAAACATTCATGGATATTATTGCTAAAAACATTTCTGCCAATATTATACTGAGTTACAACATTCAGGAGATGCTCCCACCTACCCACATGACCGCAAAACGGCAAATTGTGGATGTAAATCCTATCTTCAAAATTTATTATTTGGATAGGCTGCTACGCGAAGCCGGTTATGAATTCATCTGTTATTATCCGGCAAGATACGACGCCCTGCATAGTTTGGGCCCATTCCAGTTTACCGACATTGCATTTAAAGATATCAAAGCCAATAACCGATTATTGGATAAATTCAAAAAATTCGGAAAAACCACAGATCTGAAAAACATTGATGACCATGCTTTTGCAGCTGCCATTTTTGCGTATAATAACTGGGAAAGACTGTCTTATATCCTAAAATCAGAGGGCCTTTTGAAACAGTTCAATGATTTTTTTGCAGATGCTGACAAAAATCCGGAAAAGAAAAGAATGCTTCGAATCTATATTGCCGGAGTAACCGCCTGTATGCACCACAATCCGCCCCAAACCTTCGATGCTGTTAAAAATTACCTGAAGGGCAAACATGATATGACAATAATGCATCATTCCTGGATCAAAAAAGAAGACAGCAAACAGCTGTACAAATACTACAGAAGCGCAGCAGAGGCCTATCTGATTTTGAAGGTGTATGATAAGTTGTTTGAAGAGTAAAAAAACGGCTATTCCTTAATTAGACCAGTCTGTTTTTCAACGAATAAATTCAACAAGCGACTTATAGCAGACAATCTAACCTCTGAACCAAGGCTATACATAGCACCAAGTATGACAATCTTAAAATTTAAAACCAAATAGTCAAATTTCCAATCGCCCAGCTACTGAATTTAGTCGGAGAACCGTCCGGATTTTTAAAAGCATCATTCAGTGAATAAAACTGTCTTCCTTCAACTCTGAACATCGCATTATTAAAGAGTTTTATATTCAGACAGAGGCCTCCGCTCATGGTTTTAAATCCGGCAAGTGGATTATTGATATTTGCAATCTGCACCGCATCTTCATCGTGAAAATACTCCAATCTGCCCGATAAGGATATTTTCTTTGTAAAGCTATATCGGCCTATTGCATTTAGCTGACCCCAAAGATGATTACTTTTATTCCCGGCAATATTTCTGGACTGAATTCCAATATATGCACAGGCCGTCATAGAAAATTTTCCGTCGGGATTGTGGATCCAATAAATATCTGTAAAATAGCGCATTCTATTCTCTGGAGCGATTGTGCTTCGTTCATCTCCTATATAAATATCCCAATTTATTAGATTTTTATCATTTGGTCTGTATTCCAACTGAGTACCCAATGATTTTCCCTTGTTTTGATCCTGAATCTGTTGCCAGCCATTCAGTAAATAAACATAGAGATTCCATTTCTTATGCAAAGGCATTGAAATTTTTGCACCGGCCAAATAATAAGGAACATATTCGGGAGCCAAACTTCTCGTGTACATCAGGTGGTCACGGCTTACACAACTTTCATTGGTATATGGCGAACCGAAGATACCAAAATCAACCCAGATATCTTTCTTTTTAAAGAGTTTAATCCCCGCATTGGCTTCCACCAAATACTTCAGAGCGCCGGGTTCTGCTGCATAATTTGCATTAATATAGGAACCGAATCCGGGTGCAAGTCTTGCGCGCAGACGTTCATGTGAATAACGCAGATCAATAAAAGCCAAATTTATATTGGCTTCATTATGTCGGTGCATGGAAACGAAATAAGGTATATTTCCATCATCTGGAGCATTAAAATTATACCCGTAGTAAGCATCAATATATCCGCCAATACTGATGTTTCCCAATTTATTTCCGGAAATGGTATCGGCAACACCTGTGTTGACAACCTGTGTTTTGCCAACTCTTACCATTAAAAACAGCAAAATCACAATTATATATGCTTTCATTATTTCTGTGTTATCTTTACACAAAAGTAGTAAATTGAATCATATTCTTTACCATCCAAATTGAATCATATAAGTGATTTTTTTTAACTTTGCATTTATGACTTAAATGCTGCCTTTTTTAAATCACTTTCGGGATTTCAGTTGAGTAAACAAGTAATTTATTTCATATAACATTCATTATAAACATTTTACCTGAAAAATAGAAAGGTAACCCAGATTCATAAATATCAGGACTCTAATTTTCAAAATCGCTTTGCGGAGTTTATCCCGTTCATTTTTTAAATTAACAATATGTCTTTCAAATCTTTCCTCGTCAAACAAGCTGCAAAGGTTGTCACCAAAACCCTTCAGAAACAGGCAGAAAAAGCTGTTGAATATCAGGAGAAAATCATGCATATGCTGATTAAAGAGGGTAAAAATACTGTTTTTGGACATGATCACGGCTTTGAAAAAATCAAAGACCATAACAGTTTCAAAGCACAGGTTCCCATTGCTGATTATGAAGACTTTAAGGGTTATATAGAAAGGATCAATGCGGGTGAAATGAACGTCCTCTGGAAGGGCCGTCCCAAATACTACGCAAAAACATCAGGTACCACTTCTGGCACAAAATATATTCCACTGACCAAAGAAAGCATTCCCAATCATTTTGGTACAGCCCGAAATGCTATTTTCAATTACATGTCAAGCACCGGCAACTCCGATTTTTTGGATGGAAAGATGATTTTTCTTTCCGGCAGTCCGGAGATGGATACCAAAGACGATATTATGGTCGGACGTCTGTCCGGCATCTCGAATCACATGATCCCCCGCTGGCTGAAAAGCAATCAGTTGCCAAGTTATGAGACCAACTGTATCGAAGATTGGGAACAGAAATTGGACAAGATTGTGGCAGAAACCATAAAGGCCGATATGCGCCTTATTTCAGGCATTCCGCCTTGGGTACAAATGTATTATGAGCGCGTATTGCAGGTGACCGGTAAAAAGACAATTTTGGAAGTTTTTCCTAATTTGAGCATGTTTGTTTATGGAGGCGTAAATTTTGAACCCTATCGTGCACAGCTCGAAAGTCTAGTGGGTGGCCGCATTGCAAGTGTGGAAACCTATCCGGCATCCGAAGGCTTTATCGCTTTTCAGGATAGTCAGGATGAAAAAGGGCTTTTGCTCAATACCAATTCCGGTATTTTCTTTGAATTTATCCCTGTCGATGAGATTTTCAATGAAAATCCGACCAGAATTTGGCTGAAAGATGTGAAAATGGGTGTAAACTATGTCCTGATTATGAATACTAATGCAGGTCTTTGGGGCTACAACATTGGCGATACGGTGCAGTTTGTTTCTACAAATCCATACAGAATAGTAGTTTCGGGCCGAGTCAAGCATTTTATCTCTGCTTTTGGAGAACATGTCATCAGCAAGGAGGTCGAAGAGGCTATTCTCAGTGTAGCGGCAACAGAGGGCATCCGCATTGTAGAATTTACCGTGGCACCGGAAGTTGCACCCAAA
>JBIKQC010000040.1:0-15944 GCA_044349855.1 Saprospira sp. | reverse complement strand
TAGTAACGCACAGCGCGTCGAAGTACTCGGCGCACGACATAGCCTGCACCATTACTTGAAGGCAATTGTCCGTCGCCAATCACCAATGTCACCGCACGGATATGGTCGGCAATAACGCGCATCGCGATATCGCTTTTGGCATCTTTCTCATAGCTGCCGGTATATTTCATGCTTGAAGCCTCTTCCAAAAAGCGGATGATTGGGCTGAAAGCATCGGTATCATAAGTATATTTTACACCCTGAATGACCATGCAAAGGCGCTCGAGGCCCATACCGGTATCCACATGTTTATCCGAAAGTTCTTTTAGAACAGTCACTTCCGTATGTTTTTCATTTCTGGCTTTTTTGAAATCGGAGCTGTCGCGGGGGCCTTCGTAGGCTCTTTCCCATTCCACCAAAGCTTTGGAACCGCCTTTTTCTTCGTTCCAGCTGCGCTCGAACTGCATGAATACGTTGTTCCAAATTTCAATCACCATCGGGTGGTCCTTGTTCACCAATTCCTCACCGGCTAATGCAGCCCGGTCAGCATCGGGACGCAGATCCACATGTATTTCGGAGCAGGGACCGCAGGGGCCGGTATCACCCATTTCCCAAAAATTGTCTTTTTTGTTGCCGTAAACGATGCGTTCTTTGGGCAGGTAATTGAGCCAAAGTTCATAAGCTTCCTGATCTGCAGCCAGATTTTCCTTGGGGTCACCCTCGAATACAGTAGCATAAATGCGGTCTTTAGAAATTCCGTAGACCTTGGTCAGAAGTTCAAAAGACCATTCAATCGCTTCTTTTTTGAAATAATCGCCAAAGGACCAGTTGCCCAACATCTCAAACATAGTGTGGTGTGTACCGTCCATGCCCACATCCTCGAGGTCATTGTGTTTGCCGGATACGCGCAGACATTTCTGTGTATCGGCTATGCGGGAAAAGGGGGCAGCTCTGTTGCCCAAAAAATAATCTTTGAACTGCGCCATCCCTGAGTTGATAAACATGAGGGTAGGGTCATTCTGATTGACAATGGGAGCCGAAGCCACGATTTCATGGCCTTTTGATTTGAAAAAATCGAGGTATTGCTGGCGTATTTCCTTGACGGTTTTCATATAGTATTTTATAGATTGTCAGAAGTCAGATTATCGGAAGTCAGACAATCTTATGTCTAATGTCATTCTAGCATAATCGCCGCAAATATAGCAGTTTTTTGCTGATTTTAATATTTGCCCGATAATATGCAATCCGAATTTTATTTATTCAACCCTACTTTGTTGACAAATTGACATCTTTTCCATCAGCTCTTGCCTCTCTAACCATCTGCTGAACTTCCGTTGGTAACATGGAAAGGGGAGTGATTATTCCGTCAACCAAAACAAAATCATTAAATGGATTATTCCCTGATATACTTTTTGTTGAAAACACAGTGTCAAAATAATTCAAATTCAGCAGGTCTCTAATCAGTTTTGATTTTTGACCGCTTGTGGATTTATTCGTTCCAAAAAAATCATTAATTTCATCAATCGAAACATAAGGTTCGTTGGACTTGTCGAATAAAAAATTGATAGTTCCCAAAGCATGAATAATTGCTGCGGCCCAGATTTCCGGCTTTCCGCTCACAAAAGGAACATCGCGTTTCCTGCCCAATTTATTCAGCAGTTTAGTGCTGAGGCCAGCATATTCTTCATTCAGTTTTTTTGTACAGAAATCCTGTGTTAACTGCTGTATTACCTGCTTGCGTTCAAGTATTTTTTGTTTGTCCATGGTATAAATAGTTTGATGCATTAACAAGTTTTATCAATATCAAAATTTACTCAATCACCATCATTTCAGCTTTTTCTTCAAAATTATCAATCCATAGTTAGTTCAAACTCTGGAATGTCCATTTCGCAGTTGTCCATACTAATCTCAACATCCGGATAGCCGCCATCAACAACATTTTTTGTTTCAATAAGGTACTTTTCAACAACAGCATCAAAGCTGATCAAATAATAATTGGATTCAATATATCCGTTATAATCTTCCGAGAAATTGAAACTTACTCTTTTGCCTGATTTCAGTGCATCAAGATAACATCTTAGGCGATCATCCGACATATAATATATTGTATATTAATGGTGTAAAATAAAAATTGAATACTTAAATGGAATTTTCCGGAACCAAACTCAGTTATAAATGAAAAATTAGGTTAGAATAGTTTTTTAAAATAATTCAATCCACACAAAAAAGGTAAAGGTTTTGAGTTCTCCTTTTGAATTTGACCTATTTACCCAAATTAATCTTTTCAAAATCCCAAATATAAAATATTCATAAAATATATTTAAAAGAAATGATAACTTAAGTTCATAGTTTGATTATTTTTAACATTAATGTTTGCTTACCTACACAAAATCAATTTACATATTAAAAAAATTATAACAAATGAAAACTCGTTCTATTCTCTTTGTTTTTGCTTCAATGATTTTTGCAGTAATTTCCTGCACTACAGACAAAGCATCTAAATCTGCATCTATTGCTGATGTTGCTAATGAAACCCGCACTATAAAAGGCACTCAAGGTTTTGGCAACAAATTCATTAATGATAATACTTATATCGTACTTAAATTGGATGGTTCATTCGAAGCTTCATTCGAAGCTGATGAAGTTGTAATCGGCAATTGGACTAAAGAAAACGACGGCAAAACTTTGAAATTGACCGGCGGTAAATCAAACGAAGGCAAAGGTCAGACTTTCGCTAAAGAATTTACAGTTATTGAACACACAGATGATTTGATTTCTCTTGTTGATGCTGAAGGTAAAAAATTGGAACTAAAATCTGAATAATTGATTTTTTCAATTGAGATATACGGCGAGTCTGAATAAGGCTCGCCTTTTTTTATTAATAAAAACCCCTTTTACCTATTTATTTGCCCTAAGCTTTAGACTGAAACGAAAGAATGTCTAATATGAGAATTGATTAATACAAAACAAAAAGCTTGTTTTCAAGTTATTTGTAGTATCTTTGCAGGCTTTTTAGCATTCAGGTTTGTACCTGAATTTAATTAATATTATAGTATCGTATCTTTACAGGTATAAGGAGTTATTATTATTTTATTGTGCCCGATTCAATTCGGGAACTCCGTTTCTGACTAACTGATACAAATCAAAAGCCTGTTAAGAGGCAGCATGTTACACTTATAATCATGGAAAATTTAGTAGCTATTGTTGGTAGGCCGAATGTCGGTAAATCAACATTTTTCAATCGCATGCTTGGCATGCGTCAGGCTATTGTGGATGACTCCAGTGGAGTTACCCGCGATCGCCAGTACGGAGTTGCCGAATGGAACGGTAAACGCTTTAATCTTGTTGACACCGGTGGTTTCATTGGTGATTCAGATGATGTATTTGCGGCCGCAATCCGCAACCAGGTAAAAATCGCCATCGAACAGGCACAGGTTATCATCTTTATGGTGGATGTCATGACCGGCATCACAGACCTGGACCAACAGGTGGCCCGTCTGCTGCACAACAGCGGCAAACCGGTTTTGCTCGTTGTCAACAAAGTAGACAACAATGAGCGCCACATGATGATTCACGAATTTTGGGCACTGGGCTTCGACAATCTTTACGCAGTATGTTCCAATTCAGGCAGTGGTACCGGAGAAATTTTGGATGATTTGGTAAGTCACCTCCCGGGAATCACAGATGAATCAGACCGCCTCCCGCATTTTGCCATCATTGGCCGTCCAAATGCCGGAAAATCTTCATTTATCAATCTGCTCATGGGCGAGGAGCGCAGTATCGTTACCGATATTGCAGGAACAACACGCGACAGCGTCAATGCGCATTACAATAAATTTGGAAACGAATTTATTTTGGTCGATACCGCAGGCATCCGTCGTAAACGCAGTGTTAAAGAAGACCTTGAATTCTACTCGGTACTCCGCGCACTCCGTGCTATCGAAGATGCCGATGTCTGTTTGCTGATGCTCGATGCCACTCAGGGACTCGAAACTCAGGACATGAATATCTTCCGTATTGCCATGAAAAGCAACAAAGGTGTTGTGATTTTGGTCAATAAATGGGACCTTGTCGAAAAAGATGAAAAAACTATGCTAAAATATGAGGCAGAAATGCGAGAGCGCCTCAAACCTAACAGCGATGTGCCGATTCTCTTTATTTCTGTTTTGGAAAAACAGCGCGTACTCCGTGCCGTAGAAGCTGCAATGCATGTTTATAAAAACCGCACTAAGAAAATTTCGACTTCAAAACTCAACGAATTTTTGAATGCGGCTATGGAAGCTTATCATCCACCAGCTTATCGCGGTAAGATGATATCTATCAAATATACCATTCAGTTGCCTACACCTTATCCCGCATTTGTGTTCTTCTGCAACAATCCAAAATATTTGGCCGAATCGTACAAAAATTATCTGGAGAATAAACTGCGCGAAACTTTCGACTTCAGCGGTGTTCCGATAAAACTCTTCTTCAGAGAGAAATAAAACTGTATTTGAGGATATTTTCTCAAAAAGTAATGCAAACTAAGCGAAAATTCCACACAGGAGTTTTCGCTTTTCTTTTATCCCAAAATCTAGTGCTGAATTGAATTGCTAACCTAAAAAAACACTAAAACTTATGCTTTGCGCAGCGTTTCAGAAGCGAACCCGTAGGCTCCGCGAAGCAAATAAAATTTCTAATGTAAGAAATGGGTTTTTTAACAAAAGTCCAACTCATTATCTTTGTAGAACTGAAAAGACCTAAAGCCCATTGCCGCAGTTTCATTGCAACAGACAATTTCAGTACTCTTTAGTTTCCATTTTTATCTATTCCATTCTGTATTTACTCACGATTCTCAGCCCTTGCCAATAATTTTCCTAGTTTATCATCCAATATAACAATCACTTTCCTCAATCTGGGCGTATTCATCTCATTGATAAAAGATTCTTTGATCGCTGTATAATGAGGAAAAGGTTCATTTAAAGTCTTGGATAACCTGCGAATCATTAATCCGTCAGTGGGATAGTCCCCGCTTTTTTCGTGATAATAGGCAATAAAAATATTGGATGTATCGGGTATACTTATAGTTGGGTCAATCTGTAAATCTCTGTTAAGAAAAATTCCGGTTTTGGCACTTTTAAGAGTATTTGCACTCGAATCATAGCACAGATAAATAGGACAGAAACTGAATGAATCCAAAAAAGCATTAGCCATTGTGCTGTTAATAGCATCTTTTCGAGTAATCGTTTCATCCAAAATACCCTGAATCCGCTTCCTTTTGCCGGGTTTCAGATTTGGATTTGACAGTTCTCTTTGCAAGGATTTAATTTTAATATGATTGGTTTTTAGGCGAACGACCAATACACCGCCATACTTCATTTCCTTCACTGCCAAAAAAGCTTCTTCCCGATTTACCTTATCGTTGAAAGTAGGCTGTGCTACTGCAAAATGGCAGAAAGCCAGCATAATTAATAATAGGCTTTGTTTTATAATAAGGCGCATAATCTTTTTCTTTTAAAATAATTCCCAAAGGTACGATTTAGAATAGACTTATTTTTAAAGATTCTGCAAGGCTTAATCTTCCAAAAATCGGATATTCCGCATCAGGCCCTCGTATTTTGTTCTTTTGACGGCGGATTTCTGAAAAACGGTTTTAAATACTGCTTCAGTCATGTCAAACCAGTCTTTTTTACGCATTTCCATCAATCCGGGTTTGGGTTCAAATGCCGATTCATTGTGTGCTTTTGAAAATCTGTTCCATGGACAGACATCCTGACAGATATCGCAGCCGAAGGCCCAGTTTCCAAATTGGCCCTGCATTTCCAAAGGTAAAGCGCCCCGAAGTTCTATGGTAAAATAGGAAATACATTTTGAACCATCCATCAGATAACCATTTTCCGAAATCGCATTGGTAGGACAGGCATCTATACAGCGTCGGCAGGTACCGCAATGATCTTTTATGGGTGCATCATAAACAAATTCTACATCCAAAATCAGCTCAGCCAAAAAGAAAAAAGAACCCTTTTTGGGTGTTATCAACATTGTGTTTTTTCCTATCCAACCCAGTCCACTGCGCTTTGCCCAATCCCTTTCCAGTATTGGTGCTGAATCGGTAAAACAACGGCCATTAATCGCCCCTACTTTATGACTGAGTTTTTCAAGTAAGGTCTTGAGTTTTGCTTTCAAAACATCGTGATAATCTTCCCCATAAGCATATTTGGCAAGTTTTGGTGCTTCGGGGTCAAGTTGTTTTTGGGTGGGAAAATAATTGAACATCAGTGTCACAACTGATTTTGCACCTTCCACTAATTTTCGGGGATCTATACGCTTTTCAAAATGATTTTCCATATAGGACATCTGACCCTGATACCCCTTGTTCAGCCATGCTTCCAAGTGCCGTGCCTCCTCTGTCAATTCTTCAGCTTTGGCAATTGCTATCTGTTCGAAACCCAAAGATCGGGCTTCGCTGTGAAGAAATGTGGTGAGTTCCTGTTTGTCCATGTTCAATTTACTGTATTTAATCTCAAAAATAACAAAAAGCCCCATTCCGGAAGAGAATGGAGCTTTTTATTAGTGAGACTGTCAATGACAATCCCGATTTGGCGTATCTTTTTTAGCTCAAAGGAGCTCCGCAACCACCGCATTTGGCAGAACCTGCAGGGCTTGAAGCACCACAATGTCCGCATTTGATAGGTGCTTTTTTCTTTTCTTCTTCAGCTGTTTTCTGATCTTCAGCTTTTTTCACATCTTCTTCAGCTTTTTTCTCGTCATTCTTTTTGCCTTCAGCAGTTTGGACTACATCGTTCAGGCGTTTTTCTGCAGAAGACAGATTACTCATAAGAGAGCTTACAACTGCAGCAGCATCTGAAGGGTTGCTGATAGAAGCATTGTCCAGTTTGCTTTTTGTTTCTCTGATTGCATCTTCGCCCATGCGGCTTGCATACCATGCTGCATCGCTGTCAGTTTTGTCATGTGAACTTTGAGCAGCTTTAGTTGCCATGTCACGAATCGAGTTGATTTTAGCGTCAATGCTGTTAAGGTCACTCACCCAAGTTGGAGAAGCAAGATTGTTGGCAGTTGTCATAGCAGCGATTTTTGATTTTTCTTCGCTCAATGATTTTGCAGCCTCCATTTGTTTGCTTGCATCATTTTTCAATGTCTCGCATGCAGACTTGAAAGCAGGATATTTTGCTGCAACTTCACTCAATCTTTGTATGTTGGCTTCAAAATTTTTCATTTCACCTTCTATTGTTCTTTTGCAGGAAACAGAGAAGAACAGTAAGCCCAAAAGGACGAGCAGGTAACAATTTTTCATGTAGATAATAGTTTTTAGATTTTAGGAAAATAAGGTTTAAGATTGGACAGCGTTTCCAAGACAAAGATAAAAATACAAATTCAATACTAAAAATACAAATTTTAAATTATCCATTTGGTCATTTAAACACCTTTTTTGGCGATAATTGCATCATAGTAACAAGGCCCTTAATGATTCGAACATGTGTTTTGTGAACTATCAAAATAAAAATAACTTATATGTTAAGAATAACTACAATTTTACTGCTTTCCCTGTTTTCACTTTCAATCTCTGCCCAAAATGAAAATTGCAGTAAATTTTCGGATCGTTTGTCCGATTACAACAACATTCTGCCCACTGAAAAGGTCTATATACATACCGACCAAAATTACTATGAACCCGGCGCCCAAATCTGGTTTAAGGCCTACCTGACCAATGCTGCCCTTGAAGCTACAAAAACCAGTGGACAGCTGTTGGTAGAATTGAATGATGGAATTGGCAATAAGATCAGTTCCCTGCTACTCGAAGTTAAAGACGGTGCTGCCAATGGTGATTTCTATCTTACCAATGAAGCTATCGGTGGCATTTATACACTTCGTGCCTATACCGGCTGGCATAAAAACTTTGACGAAAAACCTGTTTTTGAAAAAAAACTGACCGTACAGCGTTATATGCTGCCCAATCTGCTGATGACGCTCGATTTTATGCGCGAGCGCTATGGCCCGGGAGCAGAGGTTTCTGCAAAATTTGAAGTAAGGACTAAGGACGATAAGCCTTTGTTCGGAAAAAAATTTGAATTCAGCGTTGAGCTTGCAGGAAAAAAATATACAACTGGTCAATTAAAAACCGATGCACAGGGTTTGGCTATCATCAATTTCCGACTTCCCGAAGATCTGAAAACTGCCGACGGTCTGCTAAATATAAGTATTGAGCAGGATGGCAGAATGGAATCCATCTCCCGTTCTGTGCCCATTATGACCCAAAAACTTGTGCTGCAGTTTATGCCGGAAGGCGGAGACCTGGTAGATGGTTTCAAAAATCGGGTAGCTTTTAAAGCATTGGACGAATTCGGTAAACCGGTCGACCTAAAAGGCCGTGTAATCAACCAAAACGGACAGGAACTGGCAGTCTTCGAAAGCTATCATCAGGGTTTGGGCTCATTTTTCCTTTCTCCGAAAAAAGGAGAAAGCTACAAAGTGGAAATTCTGGAACCCAAAGGAATCAGTACGGTTTACGCCCTGCCCAAAGCTTTGCAATCGGCCGTATCACTGCGTTTGGATGAGCAGAACAAAGAAAAAATACGTATCATTGTCTTCAGTCCAAAAAATCAGCCGCTTTGCCTTGCTGTACAAATGAAGGATAAAATTGTCTATGATCTGGGTATTGACGCCAAGTCCGGTGAAAATATCATTGACATTCCAACAGGCAGTTTTTCATTGGGCATTGCTCAAATTACGATTTTCGATGCCACACAAATTCCTCAGGCAGAAAGACTTGCTTTTGTCAATAAACATAGAGAACTGAATATTAACATTAGCACCCACAAACCTTTTTATCAGATCAGAGATTCTGTCTTAGTTAATATTTTTATTACAGACGAAACCGGAAAAGGAGTTCAGGGCGATTTCTCCATGGCTGTTGTCGATGATAAATTGTGGACTTTTGCCGATGATAAACAGGATAACATTCTTTCCTATCTGCTGATGTCATCCGATCTGAAAGGCAATGCTTATGAACCCAATTTCTATTTTAATCCCAAAGAACAGAAAGCCGATACTGCCTTGGATTATGTGATGCTCACACATGGCTGGCGTCGCTATGAATGGCGCCAACTGATGGCTAAAAATGCGGAAACCTACTTCAAAAGACAGCGAAAATTTGAGCCGGATCCGGCCACTGCGCTCTCGGGCAGACTCCTGAGCGGAGGCTATCCGCTTGCCAATACGACCATTTACATCAAAAGTGCCAAGCCGGATAACTGTTTTAAAGGGCCTTTCAGCATCATTACAGATTCTGATGGCGGTTTTTATATTCCCAATTTTGACCAAAGCTGCCCCTTGCGCTTAACCGCTTATTACAGAGGTATGACTTTGAAACAGGATGTATATTCCCCAAATTATAATTACTCAGTAACACCTGAGAGAAAAAGTTATAAGGGAGTAGAATTTCAACGTCAGCCCTTTAAACCACAGGTTTCAAATCCAAAATCAACTTATGCTCAAAAACCTGCACAGGGCAAAGGGACCTTACAAGGTTTTGTTCGCGATGGAGACAATGTGGAATCTTTAGCTTTTGCTACAGTTACACTCAGTCAGAATAGTGTAGTGATTGCAGGCGCTGTTACTGATTTTGATGGCAAATACGAATTTAATAATCTGGCTGATGGTGATTATAAACTGACCGTAAAATATCTTGGCTACAAAACATTTGAAAACACTATTAATATTGTTGCAGACCAGGTCCTCATTCATGATATACATCTCGGTGCCGAACAACTGACGATAAGTGAGGTGGTTATCACAAGCAGACAAATGGACAGGGAAGTAATGTCCTTAACTTCTGCCAGCTTTAGTAGGGCAATTTCCAACGATACCTATATAGATGGGGTCAGAGTAATTGGAAGAGCGGAAATGCCCCGTCAGGAGCGAAAAAAGGAAGAATTTAAAGTCACCGCAATTGATGATAATATAAGCGGAGGCAGAACCCTGACTGCAGAAGATATAAGACAGCTTCCAACCAGAAATATATCAGCAATAAGGTATACTACAGCAGGTATTCAACGAACAAATACTGTTGTAAACAACGAAAACAGCAATCAGATAGAAATGAGTAAATTGAGAGGAGAACTTCCTTTTGGTTACAGCAATGACAGGGCATTAAATAGCGTCACCCGTGGTGAAGGTCCAATGGTACAGCCAAATTTTTCTATCACACAGGCAGGAAAACCGGCATTCTATTCAGCCAAAACCTTTTATGTGCCGGATTATACCGAATATCTGACTGCACAGCGCAAGGGCATTGCAGGCGTAGTTACCCGCAGTGATTTCCGTAAAACGATCTATTGGCAGCCTTTTTTACAGACGGACTCTACAGGCAAGGCAAGGGTACTTTTATTTAATTCGGACGCAACTACTACTTTCCGCATCATTGTGGAAGGCATAGGAAAAGGCGGTAAAGCGGCCAGAAAAGAACATACCTATTCGGTGCAGATGCCTTTCGAAATTGATGTAAAAATGCCGCGTATCCTCACTTTTGGAGATACTGTTCTGTTGCCGCTGGTACTTAAAAATAACAGGGCAGAAGAAATGTTGGGGCAGCTCAGTCTTAGCAAAGGCAGCGGACTGATGTTTTTGGACACAATTCCGGCCACCTATCAGATTCCTGCTAAAGGATTTATTAAAATCGAACTGCCCTTCCTTGTCATGCCCGGACAGAGCAAACAGCGATTGATAGCCCGTTTCGAATCTATGGGCATTAGCGATGAAGTGAATGTTGAATACGAAACCCGAAGCAAGGGTTTCCCTATGGAACTGACAATTTCAGGCAATGAAATCAGTAAAGCAGGGACTTTCAGTATAGACCAATTGGTAAACGGTTCTTTGAAGGTTAAACTGGAAGTTTTTTCCGATATTCTGCAGGATATGAAAAGTTCTATGGAAGGTATGCTTCGCGAACCCTACGGTTGTTTTGAACAGGTATCTTCTTCCAATTATCCGAATATTCTGGCACTTCAGTACATGAAAACCACTAACAGTCTCGATCCTGCGGTTTATGACCGCGCTTCAGGCTTTTTGAATAATGGGTATAAAAAATTGGCAGGTTATGAATGTGCAGGCGGCGGATTTGAATGGTTCGGCAAATCTCCCGCTCATGAGGGGCTCACAGCCTTTGGTCTGATGGAATTTAAAGATATGGCCGCTGTTTATTCTGGGGTGGATGCCTCAATGGTTGATCGGGCAAAAAGTTGGCTGCTCAGCCGTCGCGATGGAACTGGCGGGTTTCAGGCCGGAACAGGTTACAATCACGGCTGGGGAAATTCCAAGGCGGTATCTGATGCTTATATTACCTATGCTTTGGCCTATATTGGCGAAAAGAATATCAGCGCTGAAATTGCCAAAATGACTACAGAGGCTGAAAACAGCAAGGATCTTTATCGTTTGGGATTGGCCGTATTAACAAACTTCCATTTTGGACAGACCAAAAAAGCGGAATCTCTGCTCCTGGTACTCAATCAACTGATAGACAAGCTTGGTGCAGAACAGGTTACAGGAGAACATTCCATTACCTATTCAACTGGCGCAGGCCTCCGGACGGAAATTTTAGGCATCGCCATCACAGCGAATCTGAAAAGTGCCAATCCCGATGAAATGCGTCTGAGAAAATATGTGGAAGTAATAATGAAAAGCCGTTCTTACGGACATTTCGGTTGCACACAATCTACTGTTTGGGCACTTAAATCTTTGGCGGACTATGCAGCACATGTCGGAAAATCTAAAGTTGCCGAAGGCAGGCTTGTACTTTACGTCAATGGCACTAGAGCGGTAAATGAAGCGGTTAGTACTTCCATGACCAAGAAACTCGTTTTCGAGGACTTCGGTCAATACCTGAAAGAAGGCAAAAATGACCTCGAAGTCAAATTTGAAGGTATGCAGGAAGCAATTCCCTACAGTCTTCGCATAGAATGGGCTACACTCACACCGCAATCGGCCAAAGAATGTCCTTTGAATATTGAAACAAAATTGGCTTCAACTTACGTAAAAGTAGGGGAGAATGTGCGCTTGACAACGGTGATTAAAAACAGCTCCGCAAAAGATGCTCCTTCAGCAATGGCAATGATCGGTATTCCTGCGGGACTCAGCCTTCAGCCCTGGCAGCTCAAGGAAATGCTTGAAACGCAAAAGGCCGATTTTTACGAAATAATTGACAACTATCTGGTTCTTTATTACCGCAGTATACGCGCCGGAGAAAGCAAAACTGTTGAGCTTGATCTGAAAGCAGAAGTGCCCGGCAACTACCGTGCAGCCGCAAGTCGCAGCTATATGTACTATACAGCGGAATACAAGGATTGGGAAGAAGGAGAATCTATTAGGGTGATAAACTAAATATTACTTCCTCGCTACGCGTTCCTTCGGATTCCCAGATACTAATACACACACAACATGAACAAACATTTCCCAATTATCATATTCCAGCTCATTGCCTGCGGCTTATCAGCGCAGGCATTGGGCGAGGACCCCGGCCTGAGTTATTATTGGAAAAATCAGCTCGGTTCTGCCAGACTATACAATGACAATGGCCTCGGCAAAGAAATCTGGCTTCGCAATCTGCCGCTCGACTGGTACAGTGCCCTTTCTCTGGAAGGGTTTTCGAGTCAGCATGATGCAGGTTTTGGCCATTTATTAATTGCACCCAAAGGGATTCCAAAATTTGGCGTCAACACCAATTTTAGCCATTTTGGCGAAGCTGATGCAACGCTGATGGGACAGTTTACTTTAAAAAAAGTGAGTTCCAGCCTGCAATTGAACGGACATTACTTTGATCGGGCAATTGACCGAAACAGTGATGGCTTCATGGATCTGCCGATGAAAAAGCGGATACAGTTCAACAACGTCTGGGAGGCACATGTGCCGAATTACAGTTCCTACAACCGTATCAAATACCTGGCCTTGGAGGAAAATGGCGGACAAGTTTCTGAGGACAGCAATGCCTATAAAACCGGACTGAATCTGGAGCAGCTCGATCTGCATTCGCAGCATTTGGTGGCGGTCAGAAAAAAAGATTTATTTCTGATAGACCTACGTATGAAGGATCATGGCCAAACCCGAAATTGGGGCGGTCGGAACTATGAAGGCAAAGAATGGCTGGCCGAGGGTTCTGCACGTTATGAATACCATTTGGAAAATGATCTGGATATATTTCGAATGGGCATGCTTTACCGTCAGCAACGTTATGACGAACGCATTGACAGTCAAAATCTTAAAAGAGAAGAAAGAATGGGCGGCGTTTTCGTCGGTTATGACAGCTATTGGGGCAAGCATTTGTTGATTCTTACACATGTACACCTGTTGTATCATAATCTGGCCAAGCTTCGCATCAGTCCTATGATCAAGGTAAATTACAGTCCGCTGAAACAGTTGGCTGTAAATGTATATGGCGGCAACAGCTGGCGCTATGCCAATCCGCTTACAGAGAATGCCCGCTATCTCTACAGCGGAAGAAATATAACAATTCCTAATGTGCTGCAACCTGAAAATGCCTGGTACTACGGTCTTGCAGCAGCTTCCGGAACCTGGGTCAATTTGGACAATTATCCATTTTGTAATTTCCACCTGAAAGGAAGCACTAAATTTACACACAATGTTTTTACGCAGCAGGTAGTGGCTGATGTGGATGCCGATGCCTACGAACTGCGATTTTATAATCTGGAAAAAGGAGACAAAGCCTATCGCCTGAGTTGGGGATTGGAAGGGCAGATTTCCTTTTCAAAACCAAATCTCACTATTAATGTAGATTACCGTTACGATAAGGCTAAAACTACAATTGACGGCGTTCTGCGCGAACTGCCATTTTATTCCAGACATAATTGGTTGATTCATTTAAATTATGCCTGCTATATAAAGAAGAATTACAGAAATATTTACCTCTTTAATCTGCAGAGTTTTAACTATATTCAGGGTTCACAGCGTGTTCCTGATTTGAGCGCCAAGTCTATCGGTATGCCGCTTTCATCAGGTTCCTTCGGCAGATGGGATCTTCAGATCCTATTTCCAATTTATTCCTGGATAAAATCTGCCTCCAAATGGAAAAATTTTATGCTGCATCTAGGCTTCGATAATCTGACCAATGTCATTCAGCCTGTGACTGTCCTGCATAGTGAACATCCCTTCGGAAGGGGGTTCGACGCCGGAATGGGTTGGAACAGTTGGGTTGGCAGAAGATTTTACGGCGGGTTTAAGTATGTGTTTAATTGATTGTTTTCCATCGAACAACTGCGAACTTCGCGCGGGCATGCGTACAGATTTGACAACTTTTATAAAGTTGTCAAATCTATGCGCGTGCGTGCGGGCGTGCAAGGCAGCAAAACGGGTGAAATCCGGCAAATACATTTTCAACAGCTAAACAATTATATTTTCAATAGTATTAGTACCTTTGCGGCGAATAATTGCGGATGTGCGGATGTGCGGATGTGCGGATGTGCGGATGTGCGGATGTGCGGATGTGCGGATGTGCGGATGTGCGGATGTGCGGATGTGCGGATGTGCGGATGTCTCTCTACAATCTTACTACCTTATACTGATACTAATTGAATATGGAAACGATAATAAAGTTCAATAAAAAGAAACTGAACAAAAAGAAATTGCTCGATCTCTACCGCGCATTGTTAAAACCTCGCATGATCGAAGATAAAATGTTGGTACTGCTTCGTCAGGGCCGCATATCCAAATGGTTTTCCGGTATCGGGCAGGAGGCAGTCTCTGTCGGTGTGACCGAAGCATTGGAACCGGATGAATTCATCTTTACACTGCACCGCAATCTCGGTGTTTTCACCAGCCGCAATGTACCTTTCGAGCGACTTTTCAGTCAGTGGCAGGGCAAAATGCACGGCTATACCAAGGGCCGCGACCGCTCCTTCCACTTCGGCGTGCCGGAATATGGCATCGTAGGTATGATCTCGCATCTTGGCCCGCAGTTGGCATTGGCAGACGGAGTTGGCTTGGCCAATATTTTGGGCGGCGAGCAGAAAATTGCCGTTGCTTTCTCAGGTGAAGGCGGAACAAGCGAAGGTGACTTCCACGAGGCTTTAAATACAGCTGCCGTATGGAATTTACCTGTTATCTTTGTAGTAGAAAACAATGGCTACGGTCTCTCCACGCCAAGCCGCGACCAATTTGCCTGCGAACACCTGGTAGACAAAGCCATCGGATACGGTATGAAAGGCCTTCGCATTGATGGCAATAATATCCTTGAAGTATTTGAAACTGTCAGCAATCTGGCCAAAGAAATGCGTAAAAATCCGCATCCTGTTCTCCTCGTTTGCGATACCTTCCGTATGCGCGGACACGAAGAGGCTTCGGGTACCAAATATGTTCCTAAAGAACTGATGGAATTTTGGGCAACCAAAGATCCACTCGAAAACTATCAGCGTTACCTCCTTGAAGAGGGCGTACTGACTGAAAAAATGATTGAGGAAATCCGTGCCGAATTCAAAGCAGAAATCGAACACGGAATAGGAGTTTCAGAGTCGCAACCGCCTATCGAGGCCGATACACAGCGCGAATTGGACGATGTATATGCCCCCTTCACTCAGGAAGTGGTAGAACCTTCTGCCGATGGCAAAAAATCGGAACGCCGATTGGTTGATGCCATTTCCGATGGCTTACGTCAGGCCATGCAGCGCCATCCAAAATTGGTGCTGATGGGTCAGGACATTGCCGAATATGGCGGAGTCTTCAAAATTACTGACGGATTCGTTGCAGAATTCGGTAAAGGCCGTGTGCGCAACACTCCACTTTGCGAAAGTGCCATCGTGGGTGTAGGCATAGGCTTGGGGATCAAAGGTTACAAGGCGATGATGGAAATGCAGTTTGCCGACTTCGTCACCTGCGGTTTCAATCAGATAGTAAACAATGCCGCCAAAATGCACTGGCGCTGGGGACAATCTGTCGACTTGGTCGTGCGTATGCCCACAGGT
>JBIKQC010000418.1:0-4455 GCA_044349855.1 Saprospira sp. | reverse complement strand
ACCCAAAATTCCTTCATTAACTAAAATTAAGCGTATATGATTCAGTTATTTTTTAGGGGGGGGGGTACTTCGTGTACAACCTTGCATTGCTGCTGCTTTTGTTGACTGCAAGTACAACAATTATGAAGGCGCAAAACTTTAACTATTTGCAAAAAGTGGTTGAGCCTTCAAGACACTGGTTCTATAGCCAGTCTAATTTCTTTGGGTCTTCCATTTCAATTGATGGGAATTTTGCTGTAGTAGGCGCTGATATGTTGGATATAGACAACAGCAATATCATGGTATCTGCCATACATGAGGATAATGAGAAAAAAGTAAATGAAGTTTACTTAAATACAATCGCAAAGGGCAATTATGATTACAACGCATCACATCTTTCCGTATTGGAGCAGGTAGCCTCTCAATGTCCTTGGGAGGGCGGTAATGCGGTATTCCGCGCCCGTGGTATGCTCGCCTTGGTACAAAGAGTCATTATTAATGATGAGAGTATGTGTGAGGCTAAGTCTTTGCCGGAAGATTATAATCAAGGTGAAAAAACTGTCATTGAAGACATTTTTGTTGAAAATGACTATTTGAAGCTTTATCCAAACCCTGCGCAAAATTATATAAGCATAGAACTTCAAAGCGAAATTGACGCTAAAATTGAGTCCGTGGAAATTTTCAATTTAAACGGTCAAAAGTTGAAATCTTACCTGAATACTTCTGCAAAAGAGCTCTTGCAAATTGAGTTGGAGTCTTTGTCAGAAGGTATGTACATCTGTCGTGTTATTATGTCCGATAACAGCATACAAACTCTTAAATTTTCAGTTATAAAATAGTTGTTTCACCTGCCGACTTCTTCTTTCTAGAAGAGGTCGGCTTTTTAATTCATAAAAACATGAAACAGTTATTATCCATTCTAGTATTTGTTATTTCCTGCAATAGTCTATTTGCGCAAAAGCACGATAACATCTGGCCTATGGGTTATATAGGAGATACGGCAGCCGGAGCTTGTAATTATTATATAGATTTTACGGACAGTTTTGAAATTATTCCAAGATGTTTAGGAGTAGAACTTTTTCAAATGGGAAACTCTGCAATTAGCGATAGCTCAGGTAATTTATTGTTTTATACCAATGGAAACAGGATTGCAGATAGCAGTCATCAAATCATGTTAAACGGTACCGGGTTAAATAATACAAATTATTCTTCTTATGCAACTGACGGCTACCCTGCTAAAACGCTGATTTTACCTAAACCATATTCTTCAAATTTATATTATATTTTTCATTTGGAATTTCCAACAAACAGCAATGGGCAAATGTCTTATGGAAATGCGATGTGGCTTAATTATTCCTTGGTTGATATGACAGGGAATGGAGGATTAGGAGAAGTTGTGTTAAAAAATATTCCACTTATTAGTGATACAATCGCAGGAAGTGGTTTATTTTTAAATGCAAACAAACATGCTAACGGAATAGATTGGTGGGTTTTGGTTCCGGGTTGTTGCTCAAGTAATATTTATTATCGATTCTTACTAACCAAAGATAGTATCTATGGACCATTTATCCAAGAAGTTCCATTGCCAACTTTAATTGGCTGGGGAGGGCAATCTGTTTTTTCTCCGGATGGGACTCTTTATGTTCGCTATGGAAGTTTTGAAAAAGCTTATGTTTATGACTTTAATCGCTGTACTGGTGAGTTGAGTTTTAAACAGGAAATTAATCCACCTATAAGAAGTAATGTACCTTGTGTGGCTATTTCACCCAATTCGCGCTATCTGTATCTTGCCAATGATACTATAGCCTTTCAGTACGATTTAGCAGCTACAGATATAAATGCTTCTATAATCACTGTTGCTGTGTATGATGGGTTTATATCTCCTTTTCCTGTGGGTTTTTGGCAATTACAATTGGCTCCGAATGGTAAAATCTATGGCGTTTCTTCAAGCGGTACAGATCGTCTGCATGTCATAGAAAATCCGGACAGCGCAGGCCTTGCCTGCAATTTTAGGCAGCATGCCATTGTTACCCCACGTTACAATGGTATTTCACTACCCAACTTCCCGCATTTCCGCACCCCCGCACTGCCGCCTTGGGCTTGTGATACAACGGGGGTACTGCAACTGGCAGGTATAAAAGAGGAGATAAAAATATACCCCAACCCCTCGCAGAATGGCAGTTTCAGCATTGCATGGCAGGGCGCAGCAGACAGAATACAGCTATATGATATGCTTGGGCGTTTATGTCATGAAACAGTACTGCCGGAATATGCACAGGAATCGGAGCTAGATACGGCTTTAGGCAAGGGAATCTATCTCCTTGTGTTGAAAAATAATGGAAAGTTGGTCGGGAGAGAGAAAATTGTTATTTTGGAATGATGATATAAATCAGATAAGAAATAAGATTTATAGAGCCGAATGGGAAACTGTTCGGCTTTTTTGTGCTGACAAATATTACCAGTCCTATAAGAAGTTTACATAAGTCTTGTCTCATCCGCACAACTTGTCTCGTCGGCTTGCTGACAAGATCACCACATTATCTCATCATTGCTAATTCCACCATATAACCCAATTTATACAAATCGAAACTTCTTAAAGAGGGATTTTTACCCAAAAGATTTTTCCGAAGTCTGACTTTATTCATCCTAAACCAAAGTTTAATAAAAAGATGCAATCCCCATTTTTGGGTTTTCAGAAAATAACGCAGCAGTTTTATATCGGCAGCAAGCTCATGTTTTTTCATCAGGATGAGCAGATTGTCTATTGCCTGTTCAGATTTTCGCAGAAAATCGCCCGCCTTTTCCAAACCGTTATGCCGCATAGGATTGTCGAGGTGCAAAATTGGGATCTCAAGTTTTTTTAGCTCCAGACCGAATACAGTATCCTCATGCCCATACTGTTTCAATGACTCATCGAAACGGATTTTCAGTAAAATATCCTTTGGAATAACAAAATTATTGGTCATGAAGGAGCGATGAGGGGCCTCTGTCCGTTTTGTTAAAGAACTTACTTCCCTATTTGAACCATAAAACCAGTGAAAATACAATTCAGGATCAGTAGGTTTTTCCGGTTGATAGCTGCGGCCTCCATATAATACAGTTCCTTGTTTTAAATTACGAACATAGATATCGATAAAATCTGCTTTTTCGGGCATCGTATCACAATCCATAAATAACAGAAAATCATATTTTGCCATTTCTGCCAGTCTGTTTCGGATAGCTGATCGGCCGATATTTTGTGGCAGTAGAACGTAACTTACATTTTGGATTGTTGACAATTCATCATTCAGTTTCCTAAAAGAAATATCAGAGGCATCATCCAGACAAATGATCTCGAAATTAACACCCAATGCCATGCATTCTTTGTGCAGCTTATGTACAAGCGGCCTGATGTCAAAATTATGTATTGGAATAAGAATAGAGAGCATTATAAATCAAAATTACGTTATAAAAATAGTTAAAATTCAGAACAAAAAACCTTTTTGGTTGTTAAAATATACTTTTGTCTACAAAACACAAACCAAACAAAAAATTTTGTAATTTTGCCAATTCGTAAATTATTTATTTGATTTGACTGACTGAACCATTTATTTAAAAAACAGTAAAAATGAGTTTCGACCATTTTACACCAAAAAAATGAACATGAAGTTTTTAAACAAATCCATTCTTTTCTTGTCCGCGTTGGTGTTTTTGAGCTGGGGAACTCAGGCACAACAGTTCAAAGGAAACCTAAATCTATGGTCCGAAATCGGTGAAAAAAATATCCCTAAGGTAGGAACACGTTACCTTACACCGCACAAATATCGGACTTTGAAACTGAATGTAACAACTTTAAGAGAAATTCTCAATGTGGCGCCGATGGAATTTACTCCGGTAGCACAAATGACAAAAACTTACATTGATTTGCCAATGCCTGATGGGCGAATGATGACTTTCGACATTGTCGAATCTCCAATTATGGCTCCCGAACTTTCGGAAAAATTCCCGGACATCAATACCTATGCTGGTTATGGAGTAGAAAATCCCGGCATTTTCCTTCGATTCGACCTTACACCAAAAGGCTTTCATGCTATAATATTCATACCCGGTGAAGAAACTGTATTCATAGATCCTTACAGTTTTGGAGGCGGAGATATTGAACACTATACCGTTTACTATCGAAAAGATTATGCCTGCAGTGTTCCAAAATTTGCAGATTGCGGGGTAACTGATTATTTAGAACAAGACAGAAACACGCCACTACCCGATCTAAAATCTGCATATGGAAGCTGTGAATTACGGACCTATCGTCTGGCCCTGGCTGCCACAGGTGAATACACTGCATTCCATGGAGGAACCGTTGCTGGAGCTTTAGCCGCACAGGTAACTTCCATGAACCGTGTAAATGGACTTTATGAAAAGGATATGGCAATAAGAATGAATATTATTGCAAACAACAATCTTATCATTTATACCAATGCCGGTACCGACCCCTAC
>JBIKQC010000416.1:0-4484 GCA_044349855.1 Saprospira sp. | reverse complement strand
TTTATAATACTGTTATTACTGTTACTGACAAACCTTGTCAGGGCTCAAGCTGATGGTATGTATCGTATTAAACTGATGACTATAAGTAAAGATTCTGACAACAGAATTTTTAATAAACTGAAAGATTTAGGCATTGTAAGTTACGAACCCACACAAAATGAATCTCTTAGAGTTTATTTGGGCACATACTTGGGTAAAAATACAGCAAGCCGTGTTTTAGTAGATGTTAAAAACAGAGGATTTAGCAGTGCTTATGTAGAAAGTTCAGGCGGAAAATTTGTTGCTGAAAGTGGTGATTCACTAACACATACAATGCAGTTTATAGCACTAAAAAGATTGGATATCAGAGCTATCGTCGATAATCCAAAATTTGCGAAATCGGACCAAAAAGATGTTTATATATGGTATCATAATGGTTTCTACCGGGTATCTTTAGGCATTATAAATCCTAATCAAAACGATCAGATAGCCCACTTCAAGGGCGTTACCGGTAATATGGGTTTTAAAACATCTTTTGTTCAAAAATTTGCCGGAGTAAAGCCTAATCCAGAAACAAATGTGGTAAAACCGCAACCTAAAATTGAAAAACCTGTCAATCTTTTTCCAACAGATGTAAATCCCCCAAAGAAAAAAGACATCTTTGAAATCGAAAACAAAAAGGCACTGGAACCTTTCAAAAGTTCTGTAAAAGTAGATCCAAATGCCAAACCTAAAGACACAAAGGTTAACCCAAATGCTACTTTAAAGCCGGCTAAAACTCCATAAATTTACATTGTAGGTTTTCAAAATTCCCAAAAATGAACTGGCATTTTTCTGTCTCCAATATACTGGCCTTTATGGTTTCAGTCCTTTTGGGGATTGAACTGAATGCTGCTGCCTTAAAAGGTACGGTTTATGACCCCAAAGGCAATCCCCTTCCTTTCGCAGGAGTTTATATTCAGGGTACAAGCTTAGGTACGACCACCAATATCGAAGGCCAATATAATCTTGAATTAAAAGCAGGTACTTATACTATTCTATATCAGTTTGTCGGATTTCAGCAACATGCTGAAAAAATCACAATTTCTGATAATGACATAAAATTAGATGTTACCCTAAAAGATCTCGATGTGCAGGCCTCTGAGGTAATTATCACTGCTGGAGAAGATCCAGCTTACCGCATTATTCGCGAGGCCATCAAAAAAAGAAAATACTACCTCGGTCAGACTGAAGTTTACAGTTGTGACTCCTATGTGAAAGGTACTCAGAAAATTGAAGACCTGCCCGAGAAAATTATGGGCCGTTCATTGGGACAGCTCAGAAAAGGACTTGACAGCAGCGGCAGCGGTATAGTCTATCTTTCAGAAGCAGTTTCCAAGCTTTATTTCGATCGGAACAAGTACAAAGAAGTCATGATTTCCTCAAAAGTGAGCGGTGATGACAATGGTTTCAGCTTCAATTCCGGAGTAGCAATGAAGGAATTCAATTTCTACGAGAACCAACTGACACTTGGCGATTCCAAACTGCTTTCTCCAATTGCTCAAACAGCTTTGGTCTCTTACAAATACAGACTGGTAGGTACTTTTGTAGATGGCGGCCGAATTATCAGTAAAATTGAAGTGATTCCCAAAAACCCCTTGGGTGCTCTTTTTCACGGTTATATCTATATTGTAGACGAGGAATGGAATATTCACAGCACTGAATTAAAAACGACGGGCCTGGCGGCAAATATTTCGATGCTCGATACTGTTGAATTTAGACAGTTGCACCTTCCTGTGCAGGACAGTGTATGGAAATTATTTTCACAGGAAATCGAGTTTGATATCAAAGTATTGGGAATTAAAATTTTCGGCCGCTTTATTGGCGTATTTAGAAATTATGAGATAAATCCTGTAATCGACCCTAAATTCTTCAATGCAGAAGTATTCAAAGTAAATAATGACGCAAATAAGCGAGATATTCAGTATTGGGACAGCGTGCGGCCTTTACCGCTCACTGCCGAAGAATCGAAAGAATACATCGAAAAGGACAGTCTTCAGATAGTTTGGCGATCTAAAGCCTATTTGGATTCACTGGACAGAAAGAATAATAAACCCGGCTTTGGCATGCTGCTTAGCGGTTATACTTACCGAAAAAGATACAATAAATGGAGTATCAAAATTCCTACACCACTAGGTACAATAGCCTATAATACTGTTCAGGGATTTTACGGTCATTTGGAAGCAACCTATGCCAAATGGTTTACCGATGACTGGAAATCATTTTATGATGTACAGGGACAGATGCAATTCGGTTTTTCAGATCAGCAGCTGCGCGGTTACGGTCGTTTCCGTTACAAATTTAATGATGTGAATGATGCCCGTTTGGAAATTGACGGCGGAAGGAGAGTACAGCAGTTCAACCATCTTGAGCCTGTACCAGCCATGATTAACAGCCTTTATTCTCTGCTTTTGAGAAGAAATTATGCAAAACTATATGAACGTGTTTATGGTGAAATCCAATATTCACAGCGTTTTTTAAATGCTTTTTACCTTCAGGCAAATGTTTCTTATCAGCAACGGAATTCGCTGATTAACAAAAGCGATTATTCCTTTTTTTATAAGGACAGTCGGGATTTTTACTCCAATCTGCCGGTTGACCTTAACAATCCGCCGCAGGCAGATCTTCCGCTTTTTAATTCACATCGGCATTTTGCGCTAGATGTTTATCTGCGTATCAATTTTGCGCAAAAATTTGTGACCTATCCCGGCCGCAGATTTCATTTAGAATCGAAGTTTCCTGAAATTTGGCTGAACTATAAAAAAGCTATACCTGCCTTGGGTGCTGTTACAAATTATGATTATGTAGGTATTACCATTCAAAAAACAGAACTGGCCCTGGGGACATTGGGATTCCTGACTTACAGAGGTAAATATGGAATGTTTTTGAACAGAAAAAGAATGGAGTTTCCTGATTATGCACATTTTCTGGGCAATCAAACGGTCTATGCCAAATCTGATCTGCAATGGAGAAGTTATCAGCTCCTGCCCTATTATGCCTTCAGTACCAATAAATGGTTTGCTGAAGCTCATCTTGAATACGATTTTAAAGGTTTGATTTGGAATAAATTGCCTTTATTTAAAAAGCTCGGTTTTGAAAACATTGCAGGCTATCATTTTCTCTACACAGCTGATATGGGTGAATATATGGAGTTCAATTTTGCCATTTCCCGAATTGGTTGGAAACTATTTCGATTTGGAAGGCTTGATTTTGTTATGAACTATAAAACCGGTACTGTTCCTAAGTTTGGAATGGTTTTCAGTTTGAATTTTTCATTGTAAATACGAACTTAAACAGGGTTTGAAAACAGAATAAATGGCGACGCTGCTTTTTTAACAGTTTATTTGCAATAATCGGCACAATTATATTGTTAAGAAAGAAAAACAATCGACATTAAAAATAAAAATATGATAAAAATCTTCATCACGGCATTCGGACTGCTATTCTTTGCAGGATCTTTGTATGCACAGTCAGCCGATCTTAAAGAAATTGAAACACAAATCGCTATGCTTGCCAATCAGATGCACAGCGACACCTCCCTTCCGAACAGGCAGAGTTATGCAGAGGAGATCAAAAAACTGATGCAGGATAATCTCACTCAAAAAGGCAGCTATACTTATCCTTTCACCGATATTAAAGGGGTTTCAATGCTGCAGCCTGCCGACAAAAAATTTAGAATTTTTACTTGGGAAATGTTTGTAGACAAAAATACCTACAAACAATTTGGTATTATTCAGACCAGTGATGAAAAAGTCTATGCCTTGGAAGATAAGTCTGAAGATATGAAAAAACAGGCCGAATTTTTGCGTCTGAAGCCTGATAACTGGTATGGAGCTCTTTACTACCATATACAGCCATATACAACGGCAAATAATGAAACTCACTATCTGCTACTGGGTCGGGATTCCTACAGTTTTTATGAGCGTAGAAAGGTAGTAGAAATTCTTTATTTCGACTTTATGTCTCGGCCTCGTTTTGGGAATTCTGTTATACAAGTAAAAGATGGACAGGGCCGTATGCGTATGGTAAACCGTTATTTTTTACAGTACACGACTATTGCTGCAGTTACGCTTCGTTACGACCCGCAGCTCAATCTTGTTGTTTTTGATCACCTGGTAACTGGTGCACCTCTTGAGCCCGGTGCCCCGATCAGCTATATGCCTGACGGAAGTTTCAATGGTCTGAAGCTTGTCAAGGGTAAATGGGATTTTGTCGATATGGTTTTTAAATACGACAGCGACAATGTACTTGAAAATGCGGTAAATCCTACTGAAATAATGCTGAGAAACGATAAAAAACGCGATGGTGATAAAGATATATTCGGTAAAGACACTAAGGCAGAAAAAGAAAAGAAAAAATCAAAAAAAGTGCTGATTATACAGCCTTAGAAATTATAAATTGCATAAAACTGCCTCATCTGAAAAATTCGGATGAGGCAGTTTTTTTACTGAGTCGGTAATTTTATT
>JBIKQC010000415.1:0-4495 GCA_044349855.1 Saprospira sp. | reverse complement strand
AGCAGTCGCGAGAACAGAAAAAATAGAATTGAAAGACCAAAACGGTAAAATCTGGAAAATCAGCACAGACATAAACGGCAGAACTTCCTTCAGCACTGAATCCCGCGGACCTTTTACAATTTCATTTCAAGGTGCTTCAGATTATTACAAATTCAAAATTCCGGATAACAGCAATGTTTGGGAGGAAAGAATTATTTTAGAACGAAAACCGGGATTCACACTTTTCCCAAGTATAGATAAAGGACTTCTGAATTTCTATTATGTCGATTTTCAGAATAAACCGCTGAAAGGTGAAAGTTTTCAGGTGACTGATAAAGTTTCCGGGCAAACCTATAACTGTACAACAAATAATTATGGGATTGCTCAGATTTTGGTGCCGCTCAACCGTGTTTATCAGTTCAGCACATTTTACAATCCGCATTTCGATGAAATGGAAGTTAAGCTCAGAGAGGGATTTCATATTTTTGAATTTGACATTTTTTACCAATCACCAAGCTCCGAAGCTTGGAAAATCCGAATCGAAGAACTTGAATCAATTTCTGCACTGAAAGATTCCATTAGCACTTTGGCCGCAAAACAGAAAATAGTTGAAGAAAACAAAAACGGTTTGAGTTTGGACAGTTCTATTCCATTGAAAAACAGGAAAATATTTTACATAAGACGAGATGTGGAACAAAAGGCAGAACTTTTCCGAGACAGCCTGGCACAGAACCCAAAAGTATTCGAACAGCATAACAGTCCGGTATTAGCCACACTGAACCGAATACAAAACAGACTGAAGGATGCAGCAATTGTAACTGATGTGACCTCGAGCATGGATCCGTATATTGTAGAAGTTTTGGTTTGGCATGCACTTAACCTTAGCAAAGGAAATTATAATCGATATGTGTTTTTTAATGATGGAGACGATAAACTGACCAATCAAAAAGTGATTGGTAAAACAGGCGGACTTTACTTTTCAGAGGGAAAATTGGAAAATTTGGACAGTATTATTTCCAAAATGCAACAGGCCACTGCTCCCCGTATGGGCGGAGGAGAACCACCCGAAAATGACATCGAAGCCCTGCTCGGCGCTGTCCGTTTTGACAGTATAAAAGAGATTATCCTTATTGCTGATGCGCATTCCCGAGTACGGGATATGGAATTGCTATGTAAAATTAAGCTTCCTGTAAGGATTATTCTATGCGGCGCCGAAGAACAAAACCGCTTTTATATCAATAAAAAAGATATCAATGAGCAGTACCTGACAATTGCACACAGAACAGGAGGATCTGTACATACGCTTTTATCTGACATTTTGGACCTTTCCAAAAAATTGGACGGCGATGTAGTTGAGCTTCAGGGCATCAGATACCTATTAAGAAACAGGCAGTTTGTAAGAATTTAAAATTAATTTATTGGAATTAAAATTTCAAAGTATTGATTAAGCAGATTTTAAAAAATTTAATCTAAATTCAACTGTAAATCTGAGGCGAAGCCTAGCTTACAGATTATAATAACAAAATATTATATCTTTTATGTTTCTGAAAAATGTTTCTAAATCGGAATCAATTTACAGAGATTTTAAATCAGAAAATTCTCCATTAACATAAAATAAATGTCGGATACTTCGGTAAATGAAAAAACCCCTGAAAGACAATGAATCAGGGGTTTTTGAAGATTTTGGAAGCAATAAATAATCTTATTGTTTTATAAATTTCATACTTCTGCTGCCATTGGCATTATTAAATTCAAGAATATATAATCCCGGAGCCAGATCATGAGTAGCAATTTCTACTTGCTGACTATTAAAAAAGATAGAATTTTGCAATTTTCCGCTAAAATCAAAAATCCTAATAATTCCATCAGCTTCATCAACTTTGCTGAAGTTTATTTTATCGTTTGCTGGATTTGGCCATAATTTAAATCCGCTTGCCAAATCTTTGATTTTAATCTCAGATAGTGGTAATTCATCCCCGTATTGACTGAAGAAACGCCAAATTTCTTTGCTTGCACTAAAATCCTGACAGGTAACACCTATGTTGAAACCGGCACCGGGCCAGGTATGACCGCCATTAATAACCTTATAAAGTTCTACAGTTGTATTGCTGTCACCGGTAGCCCAAACATAATGCTCAGCGCTTGCATTGTCAATAGTTACAATATTGGGAATACTGTCGAACAGCGGAGTTGCAGGACAGTTATTGTGACTTACCCAAAAACTCACAACTGAATCAACTGATTGAAAATTTTTATTTCCATTATAAGGAACCGTAGCGTCTGCTGTTCCATGTATTTGCATCACAGGAATTGGTTTTGACGGATTGCAGGCGGCTAAAAAAGAATTGGTCATGCTGCCTGTTACAGAGGCTATTGCAGCAAATCGGTTGCTTTTGCAGGCCAATTCATAACTCATAAAACCTCCATTTGACATGCCTGTAGCGTAAATTCTGTTTGGATTGATAAAGTATGAAGCAGAAAGCGAATCAATCATTTGTTCAACAAAATCAACATCATCTATTGTCGATGGGAAGAAGCCCACATTCCAAAATCTGGTATCTGCTGTACCGGGCTGAATTGTACCATCGGGGTGTACAACAATAAATCCTGCAGTATCTGCAATTGGTTTTAAATCGCCATAAAAGGCCTGTTGCCAACCTACTGAAGAATAGCCGTGAAGATTAAAAACCAGTGGGTAAGCCCTAGTTCCGTCATAATTGGCCGGTACATAATAAGTGTAGGTACGCATAATTCCGTTGTGCAAAAAAGAATCTGCAACAGTTGTTTGTGCAAAGCTTTGATAAGCAGAGACCAGTAAGAAAATGAGCAGTAATTGTTTTTTCATATAGCAGTTAAAGTTTAAGTTTTTATGGAAACCATAAAAAGCAGCTTTGGTTCAAAAATACACCTGAGGTCCTGTTTCGAAGGCTAAAGCCTTTCAATCGCATTCCTTCGACCAGTTCCCGGTACTGACTTCACATTTATATTTTATCTTTTAACTTTTATCTTTTGTAATACCCTATTCTGTACCTACAAATAATTCATTTCTGTATTTAAAATAGCTTTTTTTACGGACACTTGGACAACATTGCGGATCCTCCTCTCCATATTCCAGTACTTCAAGTACAACTTCACCATTTGGCGCAATTTGTTTTACAGATCTTATTTCATCTGTCATCTGAGCAGGATCTTCAATAGTTTTGTAACCTCTTCTGCCGTCTGAGATGAAGAAAAGCAAAATATTGGCATTTCGAAGAGCATTTCCCCCATCGCACTGAAAAATAGGAACATTGGCAACAGCATCAATGAAGCCATCGTCGTTTATATCGCCAAAAATAAAAGTTGCAGAATCAGGTAGCCCGTACTCACAATAGGTTTCAGCTTTCTCAATTTTTTTCAAAACGGAGCCGCTCTCACAATCCTTTTCTCCACAGAAATCACCGGAATCAATTTTATCTTTCAGCCAATTTAGATAAAGGCTGTCTATATTCGGGAATTTATTTCCGGCATGATCAATTTCGGCAGAATTACAGGCTAATACCGAAAATGCCAACAGTGCCCAAAATAATAAATTGTTAATTTTCAAAGTCATATATTAGTGAACATGTACAATAATGCATATAGTTATGCCTATTCCAATTATAGTTGATGACCAAATTGCCCCTAAAAATAAAAATCTAATTAGAAATTTTGAAATTGAAAGATGCAAAGATTTTGCAGGAAGAGAACTATATTATTGTGGAAATAATTCAGCAGAAATTTTTAAGCACAGAAAAATTTACCCAACAAAAAACCTCACAAATTTTCATCTGTGAGGCTTTGTGGTCTCTCGCGGATTCGAACCGCGGACACACGGATTTTCAGTCCGATGCTCTACCAACTGAGCTAAGAAACCAATTTCAGTGCATCTGTTTTTTAGAGCGACACAAAGATACGGCCCTTTTCGAAAAATCCAAACTTTTTTAATTTTTTTTAAAATTAAATTTGAATACTATGTAATTTTCAAATGACTTTCCTTCGCTAGTATCCCCTGTAAAGCCTATCTTTAAGGTCAAAATCTTAAAACAATGATGAATAACAAACGTTTGGAACAATTGCTGTCTATGTTGGAAAAGAGCCCTGATGAAGCCTTCCTGCTTTTTGCTATTGCTAAAGAATATGAGAAAGCAGATGACAAAGATAATGCACTAAAGTATTATCATACACTCACAGATGAGATTCCCGACTATGTGGGCACATACTATCACCTGGGCAAGTTCTATGAAAAGCTTGAAAACTTTGACAAAGCAATAAAAATTTATGAAAAAGGTATGTCTGTGGCAAAAACAGCCGGGGACAATCATTCCCTCTCGGAATTGGCCGGGGCTAAAATGAATTTGGAAGATTAAAATGTTGTTCTCCAAAGGAAAATTTATTGAAGCCAAAAAATGAGCCCAGATATAATAATAACAGGCTAATTTAATATTATAATAGTTAAACTTTGGGCAGTTTATGTTTTGAACAGAGCGAATTTTGA
>JBIKQC010000039.1:0-16098 GCA_044349855.1 Saprospira sp. | reverse complement strand
GATGCCACGGCTACCAAACTTTTTATGGATGCTTTTAACCAAGCGAGGGAAAACTTTGTCTTAGTATTCCGCAGTCTTTTCGAAGAAGATGATACCTGCGATCTTATTTTGACCGATCCGCAAAATCCGCTGGAATCTCGCATTGAGATAATTGCCAAGCCAAAAGGAAAAAGACCTTTGTCTATCAATCAGCTTTCAGGCGGTGAAAAGACATTGACAGCTACTGCCCTGCTCTTTTCACTCTATTTGCTAAAACCGGCACCATTCTGTATTTTCGATGAGGTGGATGCGCCCTTGGATGATGCCAATATTGCAAAATTCAACAATATCATCAAGGACTTTTCGGCAAATTCACAGTTTATCATTGTTACCCACAATAAAAAAACCATGGCTTCGGTAGATATTATGTACGGTGTGACCATGGTTCAGGGTTTATCGAAAGTAGTACCGGTCGACTTTAGAGGCTTGGAAGCGATTGTAGAATAGTTAACCCAGATCCGTCGTTAGAAATTCTATTCCAAACCTAAATGGCTTTGAAACTAAACACTTACTCGTTTTTGGGGGTTTAAAATAGGTGTAACTATTTCTGCACCCCCAAAAACTCCGTGAGCATTTATTTTCTGTGCCCTTTAGGCTTTCATCACGAACTCTAATGACGGATCTGGGTTAAAATCTTAAATCATAAGCTGCGCATGTTCCTTTTAATTGTTCACGAAAAGCGAGTATTTCTTCATTTGTATAAATACTTCTTGGCAGATGAAGATAGAATAATCTCGGAAGCTGTTTTATAGCATCAATTGGAATGCTTTCTAATGGATTAGCCAACATTTCCAGTTCGTTCAAAGTTTTCAGGTCTGCTATTTTTTCTGATAAATGGCTTATTCTGTTATCATTTAATAACAATGATTTTATACTTTTCAATTCATTTTCATTCCATTCAAACTTTTCCAATCGATTATGTGTCAGGTTGATTTTTTCCAATTTCTCCAATTGAAAAAGTTCTTCCGGTACAGATTTGAGCTTATTTACACTGGCAGAAAATAAAGTAAGTTCAGTCAAGTTGGCAATTTCTGCAGGAATTTCAAAGAGCATATTATGGTTTAAAGACAACCTGTTCAGCGTTTTAATTCCAAAAATAGAAAGATCTATGTATTTGATCTGATTAAAATTAGCCGTAAAAATAATCAGCTTTTTTAAGTGGGACATATTACTGGGGATAGTCCTGAGGTTTAAATTACTCAATTCCAGTTCTCTTAGGTTATCCAACTGACAAATCCAGTCAAAATTTATGTCTGCAATAGTTTTATTGCTGCTATGTCTTGAAAGTCGCAGTGCCTCGAGCGATTTAATTTTGCCGATTGTCTCCGGAATGATACTGATTTGACTGTCAGAAGCGATCAATTCTTTCAAATACTTCAATTCTCCTATTGATTCAGGCAGCATTTTAAGTGCAGATTTATAACAATCCAATTTTTCCAATTTTTCCAAATCACCCAAGGTTTCAGGTAATTCTTCAATTCCGGAATAGCTTAAATTCAGCTCTTTCAGATTTTTTAAATTGCCAATTCCATTCGGCAGCGTTTTTATGGCCTGCTTTTTAAAACAGAGGTATTCTAATTTTTTCAAATCTCCGATTTCTTCAGCGACTGAAACCAAACAATTTCCGAACATCCGGCCGGCATTTACAAAATAATACGATCCGGGCGATTGAAAATCAAGTACTTTTAAATTTTCCAACAATCCAATTTCGGAAGGAAGATGTTCGCAGGCACTGTCAATTACTTCCAAATGCTCAAAATTTTTGAGCTTGGACAGGTTTTCAAGTTCACTTTTCCAATCTGTAAGCCTGTCATGTTCCAATGACAGTTTTTTTAGATTTTTTAGGCGAGAAATTCCTGTTCCTAAAGTTTGGAAATAATTCATTTTCAAATTTAGAACTTCAAGAGATGCTGCATTTCCAATCTCATCAGGAAGGGTTGTTAAACCAACATTGAGAACAGTCAATTCAGTTAAACAGGGAAATTGATCCAATTTTTTCAAAAAAACAGACAATTTTCCATGTTCAATATTTAATACCTTTAGCTTTTTAAAATAATAGAAAGAGTTCGGAAGATCGGAATCTTGCCAATGTCTTAGTGTAATTGACTCTAAGGTATCAGAAAGAATACCTGCAGCATAAATGCATTCCTCCCTTTTTGTATTCAGTTGACCATTTTTATAATTTGGAAATAAAAAATTTGGAGAAATTTCCTCATCCGAAAAAAACTTAAGCCATCGTTTTGAAAGTTCAATACGCTGCTCAACATTCAACAGTGAATGTGCCAATTGCACACCCAATAGCTGATTTGAAATAACAGGACTGCAAAGCAGCTGAAATAAATTTTCTGTATTTCCTTCCATAATACTAATTCCAAACTTTTAAAGATTTTACTTTTCCTCCTAAACGGTCATGAATTTCAGCTATTTGGGATTTTGTAAGACCTTCAGTAGTGATAGTCAATCTTGTCAGACATTTGGCTTTCAAAATAGCTTCAACAGGCAATTCCCTGATATAATTCCTGGCCAGTCTAAGTTCTCTCAAATTATTAAGATAACGAAGCTCGGGTGAAAAGCTTCTTAAACGGTTGTGCGAAAGCCACAATTCTTTCAAATTCTTCAATTGCCCTCTATTCCACTTAAAATTATTGATACGGTTATTGGACAATTTTATAATTTCCAGATTAGGCAGCGAATTAAAATCCGATGGGAATCTTTTCAAGTAATTATCGCAAGCACTCAAATAGGTCAGCTTTTTTAAATTGCCAATACCTTCAGCAAAATCCTTAATATTATTGTGGTCAAGCGTTAAGAATTCCAGATTTGTCAAATTGTATATTTCTGAAGGCAACTTTGATATATTATTGTGCTTCAAAACTATAGACTTTAGTGATTTAATTTGACCAATTCCATTTGGAATTCTGTCAATGGCCAACTGTGTAAGTGCCAAATATTCCAATTTCTTCAACTTTATAATAAATTCAACTTGCAGAGAAGGCTTCCCTGACAGACGGCTGCATCTCGATATCAGCAGACTTTTAAGTTTTGTGGAATTTCCCAGACTTTGAGGAATATATTCAATTGGCGTTTCCAACAAATAAAGACTCTTGAGATTATATAATTCTAAATTTTCAGGCAATCTTTTTAATTCCGATTTAAAGAAATTTGCAGTTTCCAATTTTTTTAAAAGGCCGAAAGAATCTGGTAAATAAACAATTTTAGTTTCGGAAAGTTCTAGGAATTTTAGTTTTAATAGATTACCAAAATCGGTAGGTAATTTTAATATTTTCTGATTTGACAGCACTAATTTCTCCAAATTTTGCAAATCACAAAAGCTATTCGGCAATGTTAATATATTCTGATCATGATGTGTACGTGTTGCCGATAAATCAAGTATTTTCAATCCTTTCAGCAAACCAATTTCATCCGGAATTTCATTGCATTTTATATTGGTAATACTCAGTTCTTTCAATTTTTTAAGTTCAGAAAGCGATTTAAACCCTTCTTTCCATTCGGTAATTTTTGATTCAAATAAGGTCAATGATTTTAAATTGGTTAAACTGCCGATCTCTTCAATTTTGTTCAAACCATAAGTTAAATAAAGTGTTTCCAGTTTTTTTAATCCTGAAAATATAACAGTAGAATCAATTTTACAGGAGGATAATTTCAATTTCTGAAGCTCTTTAAAATTACTGAAATCTGTCCCAATATCTGTAAGGTCTATGCTTTCCAAATGCAATTCTTTCAATTTTTTTAAAAAGGAAAAGCTTGCCGGCAATTTACTATGCTGAATATTTTTAATGTATAATCTTTCCATACTGTCACTCAAAATACCTATAGCATGGAGATAATTCGCTTCTTTATACCTGAATGGTATTGGATAAAGAAAGTATGTTTTATAATCTTTCCGACCGCAAAAAAAATCGAGCCATTCCTCGGAAAGGGCAATCCGCTCAGCTTTGCTTAACTGAGAATGAGCCAATTGTACGCCAAGTAATTGATTGGCCTCTTCAGGGCTGCATAATAATTGTAATATAGCTTCTGATTTTTCGTTCATCTCTTGCAAAAACTTAGTTAATCAACTAACTTTGGGTCTGTTACTCTTAATGATTCACCAATTTATTAAAAACTTATGAAAAAGACACTTTTAATTGCCTTTTTGGCATTTTTCGCCAGCACAACAGCACTTTTTGCAGATCCTTGGGATTGTATGACTGAAGATCAGGCTAAAGAACTTGTTAAATACCTTAAGAAGAATCCATTTGTTTTAGATTATTGTGACTGCTGCGATGCCGGTTCTAGAGAACATAACAATACCAAGCTGATGGGACATCTGGTAAAAATTGAGTCTATGGAAATTGTTCCCTGCAGTTGGGACGAAACCCAATTTTCAGTGAATGTAACCGGTACAACAGTTTTAACTTCTGGTTATATCGAGAAAGGAAATTTTATTCCTGAAAAAGCTGCAGCGGATGATTTAAGCATGTATAGTGACAGTTGGGCTGTCACATTAAATTATGCTTGGAATTATAATGGCGGAAGTCCAGTTCGTCTGTACAAAAAAATCAGTTATACCGCTGATGATTTCGATTGCGGCAAGCCAAAAAAATTCCCGGATCCAAAAAGAATACCGAGCAGCAAAGCTCAAAAAGCTTATCTGAAATATTACAACAAAAAATAATTATTAGTCAAGCAATTATGCTAATTGGCTAAATATAAAAAGCGAAAGTCCGATTGGGCTTTCGCTTTTTATATTAACTGTTTACAAATTTAATGTCTATAAACAGTATTTAATTCTTGCTGTTTTTGCCAAAGCATGTCCGATATCCTCGCCTTTTTGCAGATCATCACAGCCCTTATCCGGCATGCCGTTTTGCAAATAAATCAAACCGCGCAAATAGTAGGTTTCTCCGTTTTTTGGATTTATAGCTAAAGTTTTATTGTAATACATTAAGGCTTCATCTATAATTCCGCTTTCCTGAAAGATCATACCTTTATTATTGAGTGCACCCTCATGAGCCGGATTCAATGAAAGCGTTTTATCCAAATCTTTATCAGCCAATTTCAAATTTCCAGTTTGGATATACATTTCAGCCCTAAGGAAATAATAATGTTCTTTATTTTTATTGTATTCAATAGCAGTATCCAACTGTGAAATTGCTTTCAGATTATCATTAAGTTTAATGTAAGTCAATGCTTTATAATAGTATAAAATATCACTCAATTCCCCATTATGATTCATTCTTAAGGCCTCACTTAGCACTTCAAGGCAACGATTGAAACGTTTTCCGTCATAATGTGCAATTGCATCCTGCAACAGCAGTTCAGAATTTTTCTCGGTTTTGACCCTAATAGCAACGATACTATCTGATTGTTGGGCATAGAAAATTCCTGTACTCAACAGTAGAAAAAAAAGAATCAAAGCGTTACGAAACTTTAGCAAAATCTCCATTTTATTTGGGTTTTATTGGTCTGATCAATTTTTTGATTTCTTCCCCATTTTCTTCAAGAAAAGAAAATTCATTATCATTCAATTTTATTATTTTTCTTTTAAAGCCCTTCTCAGCATTTTTAACTGGACTATAAATCAGATAATCGCCTTTTAGTTTTACGCTGTATTGCTTATTCGGCATGATTGTAACCTTATCTCCTCTATAAGTTTCTGTATGCATATCTGGCAGAGACTCCGTCGCCCATTTTCCTTGAATTTTAGAAATAGAAGTAGCTGTGTTTTTTACAAATTCCTTGCCGAAATAAGCCTCCATTTCATTTCCATCGCTGAACATAACGGTATGTTCCACTCTTTTGGGTTCTTTTTTACCATCGAAAAGATAAATATCGCCGCCTATACCGCTGATTGTATTTTTTAATACAAAAAAAGACCCGTTTTCTTTTTTGAAAGCAATATTTTCTGAATTAGTAGTATAATATTTCAATCCTTTCAAAACTCCAAAGTCTTTGGCTTCTGAAATATAAAGGCCTTCGTCAGAACCTATCTCAGTCAGTCCGTCTTCACCGTATTCTGTTTTAATCTGCTCAACAGCAAGAATCATACTATCGGGTGTTGGACTCAGAAAAAGCATTGAATTGCCCGTACCGACAATAAAAGCACCCTCCGGAAAGGTATCTGTAGTTACTGTGACATTCAACGCGTCAATTTCCTTAACATTTTTTGTTTTTTCAGTACAGGAAAAGATAAAAAGTAATGGTAAAATCAGTATCAGGGTTAATTTTAGCATTTTCATAATGGTTTTTTGGGGATTAAAAACAGAAAATGAGCCAGACTTAAATAAAAGCTGACTCATTATGTATGTTTATTAAGCCTTATTAATCTTTAGCAGGATGCATATTTTTGAACAGTACCAAAATATCAGAAAGCTTCTCTTTCAATTTTTTGCGCTCAACAATAAAGTCAAGAAAACCATTTTCCAACAGCGATTCTGCACGCTGAAAACCTTCAGGAAGTGATTTAACCTTAATGGTTTCCATAACGATGCGCGGACCGGCAAAGCCGATCAATGCGCCGGGTTCTGAGATATTAAAATCGCCCAACATAGCAAAAGATGCAGTTACACCTCCTGTTGTAGGATCGGTCATAAATGAAATATAAGGCAATTTTGCTTCAGCCAGCTGCGTAAGTTTGGCGGAGGTTTTTGCCATCTGCATCAGCGAATAAGCAGATTCCATCATACGTGCACCTCCCGATTTGGAGATAATCATAAAAGGAACATGCTGTTCTATACAGTAATCGATTGATTTGGCAATTTTTTCACCCATAACAGAGCCCATAGAACCGCCGATAAAATCGAAATCCATAGCCGCAATAACAAAGTCATTTCTATTTACTTTGCCGTGTGCAACTGAAATAGCATCGACGAGTCCTGTTTTTTTGCGAGCATCTATAAGACGTTCTGCATAAGGTTTCTGATCGACAAAATTGAGCGAGTCAACTGCCGCAATATTTTCGAACAGTTCCTTGTATTTACCGTGATCGAAAATAATATCGAAATAAGTGTGAGATCCCAAACGCTCGTGATTGCCGCAGCTGCTGCAAACATAAAGATTCTCTTTCAAATCTTTGACAGTCGTTTTGTGATGACATTTAGCACATTGATGCCAGATACCTTCCGGAGCTTCTTTTTTATCTTTAGTATCGGTCTGAATACCTTCCTGTTTTCTTTTATACCAAGCCATTCTTTATCAGTTTTTAAAGGAATTAGGAAAGTATTGCCGGCAATCTCTTTCCGAAATTATTATGCTTGAAGTGGTAAAATTAACAAAAATTTGCTGAACAGCAAAATCTATTTCTATTTGATCGGTTCAGCAAAAAGGTCGAACTCTGTAGAGTCAATAATTCTTACATTGGCAAAATCACCGATTCTCAAATAAGTATTGCCTTTAGCTTCAATAAGTACTTCATTGTCAACCTCGGGTGAATCAAATTCACTTCTGCCGATAAAATGTCCGCTTTCTTTTCGGTCAATCAGAATTCGCATTTCAAGACCAATTTTTTCCTGATTGAGTTCTGCTGAAATTTCGCGCTGCAAATCCATCAGTCTGTTTGCCCTTTCCTCTTTTATTTCGGCCTGAATGTCGTCCGTCAATGCGTAAGCATCAGTATTTTCTTCATGTGAATACTGAAAAACACCAACACGTTCAAAACGCATTTCTTCAACAAAATCGAGCAGTTCCTGAAAATCTTCCTCAGTTTCACCTGGAAATCCAACCAAAAATGTTGTGCGGATGGCTATTCCCGGTACTTTTTCTCTAGCTGTTTCAATCAGTTCTCTTGTTTCTTCTTTTGTAATTTGTCGGCGCATAGCCTTCAGTACCGGATTGCTGATGTGCTGAAGCGGCATATCCAGGTATTTGCAAACCTTTGGCAATTCGTTTATAGTGTCCAAAACTTCCAATGGAAATTTTGAAGGATAGGCATAATGAAGTCTGATCCATTCTATGCCTTCTACAGCATTCAATGCAGTTAAAAGTTCAGAAAGTGCGCGTTTTTTATAAATATCCAAACCATAATAGGTCAGTTCCTGAGCGATCAACATAATTTCTTTTACACCATTTTTGGCAAGACCTTTGGTCTCTTTTACCAAATCTTCAATAGTTTTTGAAATATGCTTTCCGCGCATGAGCGGGATAGCGCAGAAGGTACAGGTGCGGCTGCAGCCCTCAGAAATTTTCAAATAGGCATAATGTGAAGGGGTAAGCAGCACCCGTTCTCCAATCAGTTCCTGTTTGTAATCTGCCTCGAGCTTGTGCATTAATGCGGGCAATTCCATCGTGCCGAAATAGGCATCTACTTCAGGAATTTCTCTTTCCAGATCGACTTTATAACGTTCAGAAAGACAGCCTGTAACATATAGTTTATCAATGTTTCCCTCAGCACGCTGTTCTGCATACAGCAATATGGTATTGATGGATTCTTCTTTTGCGCGATCAATAAATCCGCAGGTATTGATAATCACAATATTGGCATCTTCCTCGCTGTCATGCAGCACTTCAAAATCATTGACCTTGAGCTGATGCATCAGGATTTCAGAATCCACCATGTTTTTGGAACAGCCCAACGTAATGACGTTCACTTTGTCCTTGCCTACTTTTTTTGTTTTCATGTATTTTTTAAACAATTATGCCCGCAAATATATGCATTAAAAGGCTAATTTTCGAAATTTTAATACTAAAGTTGGCAAACTGAATTTGATTCAATTCAAAGATTGTTTAAATAGCGGTAAATCTTCCACCACAAAAAACGGACAAAACTTCCAGTCCCGATCCATTATATTCTCCAATCATCGCAATCGGATGACCTCCGCTCATAGACAGAATTTTAATCAAACTGTCATGCGAAGGATTGTTAAGCTTCAAAATTTGTTTAAATCGATCCATAACAAACCAATTCCCTTTTGTATCTTTAAATGGAATAAGATCGGCAATAGAAACCGAAGCTAATCGCAACCAGGGATTTATTTTTAGCATATTGGCATAGGCTGTCATAAGTTCACTGAAGTCGACAAATTCAGCGACAAATTCAGCGACAAAATCAGCACCTTGAAGTTCGAACAAACTACTGTATTTAATAATAGCGCGTTGTTGGAATGAAGCGGGATAAAAGGCTAATTCGGCATCCAATATGGATCCTACCAAAAACTGCTGTTCGTATGAATTGGCGCCCGGGAAAAGAAAATCCTGTATCATTGCCGTTTTTTTGCTCTCGATGCCCTGCAGCCAAACTCTTCTTTCCTGAATATAATCAAGACTGAAGGTTTCATTTTCCGCCAAAACCAGCCATTTGTCTTTTACACTTGTACCCCGTTCCAAAACATCCGACTTTTTGACAATACGCCCGATTGTATTAAAAATTTCTTCCTGCATATCTTCGTCTAACTGGGGAAGATTTCTAAATGCACTGACCAGTAATGACAATTCCCCAATTCCCATGGCAGTTTCCTGAGAACTGTCTACACTTTTCGCGGAATTTTCTCCAAGTTCACGAATACTGTAAGCAACTTTACTGAGTTTGGCATCTTTAAATTTCGCAGCAGCATTTTCCCAAAATTTTGAGTTTGCAAATCCTACATTGGCCAAACCCTGCCGAACCAGATCCTTTAACCAAAGGTCCAATTCTTCTATACCTGAGGACATCAATTCGGTTCTTTCCTGAACTCTTTTCTCTTTGGCCTTTTGCTTTTCTTCAACATTGACAATTAGTTCAACCTGAGGCGCTGCAAATTTCTCTTTTTTTGATGACCTTTTTGTCATCCACTCCTCCACCTTAGCCGGTAATTTTGGATTTTCAGCAACTGCTTTCTCTGCATACAGAAAAAATAAGCCCATTGCATGTTTGCAGGGCATTTGCCTTACCGGACAACTGCAGTTATAGGCAGGTCCTTCCATGTCTATCATTACAAAATAAGGTTCCGCGCCACTGCCTTTACATTCCCCCCAAAGTGCAGCCTCAAAACTGCCGACAGATTGCCATTTCGACAAAGAAGCCAGTTTTTTGCCCCGATTGGCGGTTTCCGGATCAGGAGCCAAGGCATTTATATTATCAGTTGACCACATAATTACTGAACATTTAGAATGCAAAATTAGTATTTTGAAAGATTTAGAATTCAGATTGACCTAATATTTACAGTCAAACATCAAAAACTTTCCTTATATCTTCCTATTTTCTTAGTACACTTAAAGAAATAATTATATTTTTGCAGCTCGAAAAACAAAGGTGTTTTCAAAAATACAGCAAAATTTATTAAAATGCAGCTTTTGAAAACTATCTAAATCAATATTCAAATCAAAAGACATGGCTTTACAATGTGGAATCGTTGGTTTGCCCAACGTTGGCAAATCAACACTTTTCAATGCCCTTACTCAGGCCGGTGCCCTTGCCGCCAATTATCCATTTGCTACTAAAGATCCCCAGGTAGGTGTTATTACTGTTCCGGATGTTCGTTTGGACCAATTGGCAGAAATTATAAATCCTCAAAGAATTGTGGCTACCACGGTTGACATCGTAGATATTGCAGGTCTAATTAAAGGCGCGAGCAAAGGCGAAGGACTTGGAAATCAGTTTTTGGCCAATATCCGTGAGGTAAATGCAATTGTTCACGTTGTACGTTGTTTTGACGACAATAATGTAGTCCACGTTGACGGTAGCGTAAATCCAACCCGCGACAAAGAGATTATTGACCTGGAATTGGCATTTAAAGACCTTGAAACACTCGAAAAACGTGCCGATAAACTCCGTAAACTGGCTAAGGGTCAGGACAGAGAGGTACTACGCCAATTGGCATTATGTGAAGCAATTATTAAACACCTTGAAGACGAGAAACCAGCCCGCAGTTTCAATGGTTTGGAATCGGAGGACGATATCAAATTCTTTAATGAATTGTTGTTGCTCACCGGCAAACCTGTGATCTATGTCTGCAATGTAGACGAGGCTTCTGTAAATACCGGTAATGAACATACCGCCCGTTTTATTGAATCAGTAAAAGCAGAAAATGCCGAAATTATTTTTATCTCAGCTGCAATTGAAGCAGAGATTTCAGAACTTGAATCAATCGAAGAACGCACCATGTTCCTCGCTGATATGAATCTTACTGAGCCCGGTGTAAACAAAGTCATCAAAGCCTGTTACAATATCCTTAATCTCATCACTTATTTCACAGCAGGTGAAAAAGAAGTTAGAGCCTGGACTATCCGTCGCGGCACGAAGGCACCCGGCGCAGCCGGTGTTATTCACACCGATTTTGAACGCGGATTTATCAAAGCCCGCACCGTTTCATTTAATGATTTCGTAAAACTTAAAGGCTGGAAAGGCGCTCAAGAAAATGGCGTAATGCGTCAGGAGGGCAAAGAATACATTGTACAGGATGGCGATTTGCTGGAGTTTATGTTTAATGTATAAACTTTTCTGCTAAAATTTTGTTAAACTTGTCTGATGTTACACCATTCTGTAAGTTTCATTGTTTGTTAATTTGTATCTTTAACAGTTTATTATAAAAATCAATTATTTACTTAAATTTCATTCCCAAAATCAGAGTTTTGATATGAAAAAATCACTTTTCACTTTTAGTAATGTTACTAAGGCTTTCGCTTTGGTAGGTTTGTTAGCATTTTCAGCCTGCAGCAATGGTGTTTCTACTTCAGATGTAGAAAAAACCAAAGAAGGTTTGAATGAAAGCACAAATCCAAACACAGTTCCCGGCAGCGGAGAAAACACTGCTGTAACTCCTACAAATGCTACTGATCCTCAGGCGCCGACTGTTACTCCTGAAAAAGCTACAACCATAACTTTCGAAAAAGAAGTTCATGATTTCGGCACTGTAAAGGAAGGTGATGAAGTTACTTATGTTTTTAAATTCAAAAACTCAGGTGACAAACCACTGTTGATCTCAGATGCTAAAGGTTCTTGCGGTTGTACTGTACCTGATTACCCCAAAAACCCAATTGCTCCGGGTGAAAAAGGTGAAATCAAAGTGAAGTTCAACTCAAAAGGTAAACCTGGTGCGCAAACCAAATTTGTTACTTTGAATGCCAATACGATACCTGCCGAAACACGTTTGACTATCAAAGCTAACGTTATTGGTTCTGATGTGAAAACAAAATAATCTGAGTTTAACCACTCAGTAATATTATTAGCCGAATCCTTAAGTGGGTTCGGCTTTTTTGTGTTTGGATAGTGATATTTTTTATATTTACTATTTACAGCAATTTATCTCTCAATAAGACAATTAACAGGTGGCAACTCCGGAGGAGTGATATTTTTGTAGCAGCGTAAGCTGCAAAGGAATTGAACCCTGTAGGGGTGACATTTTTTTCTAATTATTTTAAATGCCACTCCTACGGAGCTCTATACATTTTTTCGCCTTCGGCTACTAAAATGTCGCCCCGAAGGGGCTGCAAAACGTATAAATTATCAGTGAAATTTGGAAAAACAGTAGCGTTGAATTAGCTAAGAATTGATAAACATTTTATATATACCATTTTATGGCAATATTATGTTTTAATGCGCCAAAATGCAATTAACGCAATACTGTTGAGATTCTGAATCTACTTCAGGAACGATGTATTGTCTCGATATATTTTTTTTCATGTAAAATTGACCTTCTGATAGCAAGTAATCATTAAATGCGAATCTGCTTAAATCCATATGAAAAGTATCCTGCAGTTGGATTAAATTAAAAAATCTATTGCATCATCTCCCTGTACGAATAAATCATTGCTTATCGATATTTCTCTACTCGCAGTCCGACTATCATCTAAAAAACGACTATCTCTTAAAATTTCAACTATTTTATTGAATACCAGTGACATAGAGGCTATTTATATTAAAAAAAGGAGCGCCGTTTTATCGACACTCCTTCCAATTACTTAACACAATCCTAAAAAACTTTATCTTTTGATTACCTTCAATACTGCTGATTTATGTTCGGTAACTACCTGCAACATATAAATACCGGCTGTATAGTTAGATAAATCTACATTTGTAAACTGTTCGTTTTTAATTTCTGTCTGCATCATCAGCTGACCGCTCATGTTATACATTGCAATTTTAGCCTCAGGTGCAGTTTCCTGCAAATTCAGTATGATTACTCCGGTAGTCGGATTTGGATAAGCTGAAAGATTAAGGGCAGTTTCAATTTTTTCAGTAGCAGAAATTATGGTTACATCAATTGCAGGTCCTGTTATAGGATTATCAATAGTTACCCAAGCTGTATTTGTAACAATCGGGTCGTTAAAGTCAAAATAGATAGATGCGGTGTTTTCAACCAGCGTTCCCAATGGAACATTTGCATAAGGCGCAATTTTGAACTTAACCAAACCCTGAGATCCTAAAGGATCGCTCATACTGTCAGGAAGGTTAATGTTTTTAAAGTCAAAAATCAGAATTGGTCTGTCTGTTCCGTCAATATAAAAATCAAAATCATGCGTGGATACGCCAACCTGCAAGGTAGAAAGATCCAAATCGTTTTCAAGCGTATCACGGATAATAACACGGTAAGCGAGATCATTTCCAGTATTTTGGAAACGAATGACGTAGTCCAACATTGTATTTGGTACAACTACATGATTAACACCTGCACCACCTGGATAAACCTGTTTGTCATTGGGATCATAACTGTCCAAAATAGGCAGACATTCCTCTTCAATTGTAACACTTGCGTCATCGGATGTTTGTGCATTGTAAGCCAACCAATTATTCAAATTTGCCGTATTTGTAGTATCACCGCAACCCTGTACAACATCATTCGGATGGCTGTTTCCCGGGTGATTTGGTCGCTGATCAACTTCTAAACGAACAACAGCGCCAGTTGCAGGAACTTCAATAACATAAGTAGCTCCACCAAGGATTTGGAAAGTTCCGGTATAAACCAAAAGACCATCAACATAGATACGATATTCAGTTGGACCGGCCATATTACCATTTACGGATGATCCAGTATTTGTAACAGTAAAACGGACAACAGAATCAGCTACACACTGACCCGAAACAGACATTGAACTCCTGTCCCAAGGATCATTCGGATTAACAGCGGAACTGTCTTCAACGCAACTGTTAGCTGGCGTAATCCAAGCATTGATACATTGAACAGTACCGGTAATACCGGCAATACAGGAAACGCTGTCAATAATGTTTATCGTTCCGCATTGGCCCATTGCAAGATTACCGATATTGAATACATAATTGCCGTTAGTATCAACTGTATGCGGATAATTTGCACTTACAAAATTTACATACTGCGGCAGTTCTACAAATACTTCAACATTTGTGGCATCAGCAAAACCCTCATTACAATAACGGACAACCGTTGAATTCTGGAAACAGCGTCTGCGACGGTTACTTGAAATATCAACTGTCAGATAGGGACATTCCAAAACATCATTATAAAAATTTACACCCATTGTATCCAATGGATTGTGCGTAAAATTAAAACTATAAGGTCCTACACAAGTTGGATCAACCAAAGGTAAAAGATGAGCCGGTATTATTTGTGTAACGGTGTGAGCACCTGAATCGGCAATAATTGAATAAGCACCGAGACTGTCAGAAATACTGTAACCATAGGTTGAATGCAGATAAATACCTCGAAGTCCGGTATCATTGATACCTGTAAGACAATTGGAATCCCTGTCATTATAAACAACCCCGTTGATGGAACTGAATGCATCACAGTCCATACTGCCTGTACCGCCAACTTGCGTAAGTGTTGCAGGCTGTACAATATTGGCAAAATTCGCAATAAGCATCACATAAACCTCCCCTGTTTGTCCATTTGGAATCTGTGGAAACTCATTATTTGAACCAGAGTAGCTGCAATTAACTGGCATCTGATATTGACCACAGATAGACTGAGCCACTGCAACACTTGGGAATGGCCCCCAAATTGCATAATCAATATCTGAGATTGCATTAAGGTTCATTAATATTTGCCCGGATTGATCAACACGAATGTAATACCACATTGGGTTTGGTGTCGTTGCTAAACAGCCATAAAGGTTTCCAGGGTTAAGCTGATGCGCCTGAGGCGCGTTTGCATTGGTGGTCAATGTGTAATACTGACCAGGAGCGGTACATATCGGTGTTAACAAAGTACAGGTTGGAAGTCCGTTGGTAAAAACTACCTGTCCCGTTGGTGCTATCAGGGCGTTTTTTGCATTTTGCATTGCAGAAGTTACCTGAATTTCCGGATACAATATTGGAGGGGTATTGCTCAAATGCTGTGCACTAGTACTAAAAGCAGCAAAGCAGCCCAATGTAATCTGTAGTATTTTTTTAAAAATCATAATGTTGGATTTTATTAGACATATAAACACACTGAGACTATTTTGGCAAAAAAGACGAAATACATCAATAAATATTAAGATTCCAATATTTCTACCAATAATATTTGGTAAATATAGTATTATTAAAATTATAAAAACATAATTTATTGATAATTTTATAAAATAAATTCATATTTAAAGTCTCTGACAATCAACAATATCCTAAATACAAAACAGCTTAATGAAATCTACCAATTGACAGGCATTTTAAACAAAAAGCCGCCTGCAAAGTAAATTACAGACGGCTTTAAATGCTATTGAACAGCATAAATCAATTATATTTATCCCGACTCCTTTCTTCAGCAATGAGTTTATAGGGTTGTTTTCGGATCTGCGTCTCTATCCAAACGGCATAGTTGATGAAATTGGAAAGTTGATGAAAAACAGTGTCATCCTCAAAAATTGGCAGGGAACTTCTGCAAAGTTGAAATAGATTTTTGTGTTCGTTCAGATTTGAGGAGGCTAAATTTTTAAAAAAGCCCAATACTGCATCGAAGAATTTTTGATGTTCATTATTTCTTCTTACTTTCTTCAGATGGTTATTTACTAGAATATCAATAAATTGAAAATCACCTTTATCATAATGATATATCAATTCCAAAGTATAAACCGACAATTGTACATCCTTGGGCAGACACTGTTTCTGTGCAATCAGGTTTCTGAGAATAATTCCGGCCGAGTCATAATCATTGCAGGCTATATAAGACTCTACAGACATTGCCAAAGTTT
>JBIKQC010000414.1:0-4496 GCA_044349855.1 Saprospira sp. | reverse complement strand
TCCCAAAGGGATGAATGCCCCGAAACCCAAGCAGAAAGAGGATCCGGGCCGTGTGCGTTACGAACCTTTTTTCAAGAAAATGTACGGGGCTTCAGCTGAAGCTGTCAAAAAAAATCTGACAACTATTGTGTGGTTGCCCAAAACAATGAATGTGAAATTGCAGGTGACAACAGTGAATGATATTCACAAAAAAATGCAGGAGATCTCAAATCGACTCGATACAATGCCGCATTTGCATAAATATCTAAAAAATCCGGGCGGTACTTTTATGTGGAGAAATATTGCAGGAACCGACAGGCTGAGTATGCACAGTTTTGGGATGACGATTGATGTCAATGTTGAATTTTCTGACTATTGGCGTTGGGCCATCAAAGAAGAAGAGGGTGATGGAACAAGAGTTATAGAATATAAAAACCGCATTCCGTTGGAATTGGTTGAAATCTTCGAATCATACGGATTTATTTGGGGCGGCAAATGGTATCATTATGATACGATGCACTTTGAATACAGACCTGAACTGTTAACTGATTAGTTTAATAATTTAATATTTGATAAATTAGGATTTAACCTGTTAGCAGCCCCATCGGGGCGACATTTTTGTAGCCGTAGGCAAAAAAAAGAATGAATAGAGCTCCGTAGGAGCGGCATTTAAATAAAATTGTAAAATGAAATGGTTAATTAAACAAAATGTCACCCCTACAGGGTTCTTTTCCCTCGCAGCTTACGCAGCTACAAAAATATCGCTCCTCTGGAGCTGTTCCTGAACTAATTTATGTTTTGTTAAAACATTAAAATGACGTAATGGTAAATAAATAACACACCCGTACGTCAATTCAAAGATAACATAACCCTAGAACAGTGTATTATTAAACAGGGTTCTGTAAAAATTGACACCCAAAAGGTATTGTTTCAGCGAAAGTCTGTGGTCGATACCACTGTTCAGTCGTTCTGTTTCTGCCATATCGAAAGACCAGGGTCGGAAATTGTAGAGGGCAGGGGAGAGTCCTACAAAATAGCGCAGCATCCCAGGTTTCGGGTCTATGCCCGGAATAACCAGAACTTCACCTATTCCCTGTCTGATGCTGCTCTGAATAGCCTCATAGGCATATCCGCCCTGATTGGAAATGTTTCTAATGTTTGTTTTTTCGTTATTCCATTCTACCAACTCTTTGTCAAATTCAGATTTGATCAATTTTTTAAATTGAGCGGTATCTGTATCAGGTGGAATAAGCCATTGCAAAGTAGCATCTGAGCCTTTCAGTTCTCTGATCTCAAATTCAGGAAAAAGCATTTTTCCCAATAATTCATCCGAATACAGTCTGGAAGCAATCAGGCTCCCAAAAAAATATCGGTTACTAAGGATCCATTTGTCCCCGAAGGGAAGCTCGGGTGTCAAAGTGCCCATGAGCTGTTTGCCTGCTTTTCCGTTCCAATTAACGGACATTTTTTTTGCACTCAGCTTTTCCAATTTCTGTTTCAGCTGTTCAGTGCCATAGCCGCGAATATTGGCAGCAAGTTCAAATCTTTCGGCACAACCGATCATTGCAATCTGTTTAGAAAGACCCAAACAGACTCCATCACTGATATAACTTTCTGCACCAAGTATAAACTCAAATTCCAAACCTTCGTTTTTTAACAGTTCGGCCAACTGTTCAGCGCTTTTATTGTTATTGTCCGATTCATTGATGAGGGCCAGATAAAGGGAGCGTTGTGGCATTTTTCCATCGGTCTGCCCAAGCTCCAATGCCTCTAAAATGGCCATTGCAGCAGATTTTCCTTCCATAGTGCCGGCGCCCCAGATAAAGCCGTTTTCCGATTTTCCCATAAAGGGATTGAACTTCCATTGCGGTATTTTCTTTAGGTCCGGATCTTGTACATCAATTCGGGCAATCAGCAGTATAGGCTTTAGTCGATTATCACGGCCTGTCCAACGGTAAAGGATAGAGTTTTTTCCAAAAACCCGCAATCTTACTGAGGGATCTTGGTGGAAATTTGGGAAGGCCTCTTTTAGAAATTCGGGAAAACTGTTTACAGCTGCCCTGAATATTGAATCGGATGGATTGGAGACAAGCGGAATGCGTAATGCGGCAGACAGACGGGCAATTGCTAACGTATCATTTAAGGCCATTCGTTTGGATGGTCTTATCTGCAGTTGTCTGGAAAAGCTGGTAAAAGTATTATATAAAGTAATTATTCCAAAAACAGTCAGAAGAAAGGTTATCAGCAGTAATATCAGTTTTCGCATTATTCGGAGTATTAACTATTTCCAAAGATAAGCAGAGTTCGCAATATTTTACGCATTAAAACAACAAAAGCCGCATTTAGCGGCTTTTGTTGTATATGAAAATATTTCTAATTCGTTTTAACAAAGGTTTTGCTCATTCTTTCGCCATTAGGAGAAATGACCGAGAAGTGATACATACCTGCAGGCAAATCTTCAACACTAATACTATTGATACCTTTTTCCAGATTTCCTGACCAAATAACTCTGCCTGTAACATCAAAAGCCTGAGCTTTGATAATTGCTTCTTCCGTATTCAACTGAATATTTAAGATACTGCTTGCCGGATTAGGGAAGAGGTTGAAATCGAAAAGACCAGAAGCATCTTCAAATTGTGCAGTTTCTTCTTTAGGTGTTACAACAGTTTCCTGCTCGGCTTCACGCAAAGTAGTGCTGCTGATAGTTGCTCTCAAAGTATAGCATGCACTTGAATTGAATGCGCCGTTGTAGCCAATTACTCTGATGTAGTAAGTGCCGACCGGAGCAGCATTGTAGGTCACCGTTTCGGAAGTAGTGCCACCGTTAGCTGAACTGAAAAGTAATGTACCTGCACTATTGTATAGGCCAAGGTCATAATCGGCAGGAAGCCCAGTAAGCGTCACTCTGATATTTCTTGAAGTGCTGGTGTTAGTAAATTTAAACCAGTCGATATCGGTGCTTGTGCCAATTCTTGCAGTGATGTTCGTATTAACAGAAATTGTTCTTGCCGCTGAAAGCGTATTGTTCGTTTCGTAATTATCCGAACATGTTGTCGCAGCAAGCGTAGTAAAATTGGCGCCGGCAACATAAGCACTTGAAGATGCAGAACAGTTGGTTCTAACCTGCCAATTGTAAACTGTTGAAGCAGAAAGACCTGTTAATGTATAATTTGTTGCAGAAACAGTGTAGGATGTCCATGTGGTTGCAGCTGAAGTTTTAACCTGTAAGGTATAGCTGGCAGCGCCGGTTGCAGCATTCCATGAAAGTGTAGCGCCTGAAGTTGTAACCGCAGTAGCAATAAGCGAAGTAGGCGCATTGCAAGTTGTAGTAGAGGTTGTAAGGTTTACAGTGTAATCTTCTACCTCGCCATAATTAACTAGGGTACATGGACCTGTTATTGCTGCATCGCTCATTACAACACGCATTCTTGTAGAGCCAGTAATGGCAGTAGTTGGAACAGTGAAAGTACCGTTTACTGCTGCAGATGTTGCAGCTGAAGTGTACACATTTTCACCGGCATCATCAAAATCCTTATCTCCATTGTAATCGATGTAAACTTTGAAATATTCTGAATAAACAGATCCAGCGTATCCGGGAGTTAGGGTAATTGTTGATGAAGCACCTTTAGTAAGGTTAGTACTTGAAGTTGTAAAATTACCGTAACCGCCTGTGCTGGCAGTGGTAGTATTATTGATAGTGCCCAATTTTACATTGGCAATCCACTCCAAACTACCATTTGTGGCATTGGATGCGCAATAGCTTGGAGTTGTTGTAGTTGTTCCGCATCCCGTAGAGGTCAAAAGTCCTACACGTGCACCACCTGAAGCAAAAAGTGCCTGCATACGTGATTTTTGACCTAATGTGAATAGGTTCATACAAGCGTCGTCGGAATAGTCCATATAGTTCTGTACCATATCGACAGTACCACAAGATACATGACCAGTAGCGCAGCCATAGTTAGCAGCATCAGATTCGGGGGTATCGGTCACAAAGTCATCGGTACCACAAGGGCCATCGCCCCAAATGTGGCGAAGGTTTAACCAGTGGCCAACCTCGTGAGTGCCTGTGCGGCCTTTGTTGAAAGGTGCAGCAGCTGTACCGGTTGTGCCAAAATAATTATATCCGATAACAACACCATCAGTAGCATAGGCTCCACCACCGGGGAATTGAGCATAGCCCAAAATGCCGCCGCCAATATTACATACCCAGATGTTGAGGTATTTATCAGTAGCCCATGCATTTTTGCCACCCTGACTAGAGTATTTCATAGCATCGTTAGTGCCGAAGCTTGTTACTGAAGTAGGCGTGCGGGTAATACCTGTTGTAGCAATACCGTTGGGGTCGCGGCTAGCCAGGCAGAATTCAACCTCTGAATCGGCAGCCTGACTCCACAATGTAGTTCTGTCTGCATTAGTACGGCGGAAATCCTGATTCAAAACAGTAATCTGTGATTGAATTTGGGCATCGCTAATATTTTCGGTAGTAGTCCTGTAAAGAACATGAACAACTACAGGAA
>JBIKQC010000413.1:0-4505 GCA_044349855.1 Saprospira sp. | reverse complement strand
AAATAGCTTTCTCCTGCTCGCCTTCAAAATGGCCGGCTTAAAAAAAGACAAAAAGTCAGTAGACGGGCACAATATAATGACCCGCGAAGCGCCTATGAAAAGGCTCAACCGCAGGCATATTATAGAAAAAACACTGCAGAATAAACAGGCAGTTTACGGCATAAGGCCCAAGAAAGATGGCCGGGGTCTGACTATATTATACCTGCACGGCGGCGCTTATACAGCAGATTTTTTAAAACAGCACTGGCAATTTATATCCAAACTGGTTAGGAAAACTGCCTGCAAGGTTGTAGCACCCGATTATCCACTTGCACCGCAGCACAGCTGGAAAGAGAACATACCTTTTGTTTTGGAAACCTACAGAAATCTGCTCAAAGATACTCCGGCCGATTCCATTCTTTTTATGGGGGATTCGGCAGGCGGCGGACTTATCATGGCATTGGCCCTCGCCTCACGTGATGCAGGACTGCCGCAACCCCGTCATATCGTCATGCTCGCGCCCTGGCTCGATTTGGAAATGAACAATCCAGAAATTGACAAACTTGAAAAACGGGACCCCATGCTCAATCTCCCATCGGTGAAACGTTCAGCATTGCTTTATGCAACTGACAGCAGTAATTTGAGGGAGCCTTTCGTAAGCCCCATGTTCGGTACTTTGCAGAGCTTGGCACCAATGAGCCTTTTTGTCGGTGGCAGAGATGTACTGCAGGCCGATTCAAATGTTTTTCAGCAAAAATGTTCTAGAGAAAATGTCCCGTTAAATTATTATTTTTATCCCAAGATGGTACATGTTTGGATGCTTGTACCATTTTTGCCGGAGTCAAAATTCGCTTTTAAACAAATTTTGGCAATTATTGGGCATGAATCTTAAAGAAGTCAATATAAAAATAGATCCCCTATGAAAAAAGACAAAGCCTATGAACTTCATCACCTCGTACAAAGTCTGACCGCTTCTGAAAAAAAATATATAAGGCGTCAACTGATCAAATATGAAGGGGAGACAACAAAGGATCTGCTACTATTTGATTTGTTGAATCATGAACGGGAGCCCGAAACAGAAACAGTAAAAAAAGCCTATGAAAACAAAGGTTATCAGTCGGATTATCTCTCGGCAGATAAAAACAAACTATATGAAGATATACTTTCTGTGCTCTCTGAGCTGAATGCCAATTATTCCAATGAGATAAAGGCAAACGAAAGCTTGCAGAAGGCAATTGTGCTCTATGAAAAAAAACTATTTGAGCAATGTCTTAAACAGCTGACTAAAGCCAAGAAAATGGCTGAAACCTATGAATTGTGGGGACTGATGATCAGTCTGCTGCACCTGGAACAGCGCTGTCACCGGGTACGCTTCGATTTTGAGAAAGCCAAAGAAGCTATGGGTGCAGAAAGCGCAGTATTTGAACGGCAGCAGCTGCTAAATACTTTTGCTGAGATTCATTATGAAAGTATCTCGCTGCGGGTAAAATATTCAAAGGCCCGCTCTAATGAACAGCTCACTGCATTTGACAACTTAGTGCAAAGACTCGATTCTATAGGTAAAGGCAATGATTTTTATACAGAATTCAACAGATTGGAAACGATGTGTAATTATTTCTATGTTAAAGATGATCTTGAACAGGATATGCGGTCAAACAGTAGTCTGAATGATCTGATGCAAGCACACAAATGGTACATTGAAGACAATCCTTTGAATTACATTGCAGTCCGTACCCGCCTGCTGGGGATACAACGCCGGCTCTCACCGCAGCTTTTTTGGAAAGAATTGCCCAATTACAGAAGTCTGCCCAAACAGGTCCAAAAACAAAAACAGGCAGCAGAGATCAATGTATTTATCTTTTCAAACAACTTCGAGTTGGATCAGCTGCTTTTGGAAAATCGTTGGCAGGAAGCTTTTGAACTTATTGAACCGATGGAAAAAGGCATCGAAAAATATCGGGAGCAGATTGATGGGAATTGGCTATATTCGGCAGTTTACCGTTTTGCCTGTACTTCGCTCTTCAGTGCGAATTACAATAAGGCTTTAGATTATATACACAAGGCATTAAATGATTTTCCGGAATCACTAAGACCTGATTTGTACAATGCTGCACTTATGCTTCAGATTATTGTTCATTATGAAATAGGCAATTATAAGCTTATTCCATCTTTGGTGAGCAATGCCCGTTATCATTTTAAAAAAAGCAACAGGCTGTACCGGACAGAAACACTCATGCTGAATACACTTAAAAGACTTTCTGATTTGAAAAAAGAACCTGTTGCCACAGAAAAACTTTTTAAGGAACTTAGCGTAAAGCTCTTGAAGTTCAGAAATGATGATTTCGAGAAAAAAGCCTTCAGTGTTTTCGATTTTTTGGAATGGCTCGATTTTAGATCAAATGCCTGATACAGTTTTAGGTAAATTAGTTATTATCGTTCGAATATTACATTATTAAATATCTAATAATCAAATAATAAGAGTGCTAATAGTTAGTTTTTATCCTACTTTTACCACTGCAAATAAATTTGCATTTTGCAATATGTATAGGAAAATAGAATTTACTTTTGCTTAACGTACAGTTTACGTAATGAACATTCTGCAAAATATAAGGTTATCAAATATTAGATAACAAATCAAAATTATGTACAAGAAACTTATACTTGGTCTTTCCTTTCTGCTGATGATTTTTTTTGCTTTGAATGCCAAAGCTCAAACTGTCTATGTTATGGGTGCTGCAACGGGTACCAATGGTGCTACTGCCAATGCCCTTAATGGCACAACTGTAACTGTTGATTGCGGTGTAAGCAACAATTTTAGAGATCCTGCAGGTGGAGCAGGCGGTGCAACAAGCTATGCAATAAATCAGACTTTTACAGTTACTTTTTGTTCAAATAGCGGACTTCCGCTCTATTTTGATTTTAGGGCAACAGGGGCACTAAATATAGATTCCGGAACAGGCGATACACTTTTTTTCTTCGATGCGAGTACCAATGCATTGATTGCTACCTTGACACAGTCCGATGATTATGCTTTCTCAACACCCAGTGTCGGAACTACAAGTACCTGTGTTCGCGTGGTTTGGCGCTCTAACGGAGCCGGTGTAGATGGTGGTTGGGATGCAGTTGTCAGTTGTACAGCTCCGCCCTCATGTTCTTCTAACCCACCCGCAGCAGATGTTTTCCTTCAGGCACCTACTATCTGTAATCTGAATGGATATTGCGGGCGTACCGATTCATATTACGGTGAAGATGCTCCATTTAATTTAGGTGGCACAGGAGGAAATTGTCCTACTCCAACAGATGGCCTTTTTGCAGGAACTTTAGAAAATAACTCCTGGTTGGCTTTTGAGGCATCAGCTGCCACCGCTGTCTTTAATTTTAATATTTCCGGCGGAGGAACCTGCAACGGTCTTCAAGCTGCAATTTTTGCTTTCAATACTGCAACCAATAGCTTTACCAGGATGTCCCCCTGTAATCTTACTGATGGGACAGGTATGCCGATAGGAAATTCTACCCTAACAGGTACGGGGCTTACAGTAGGGCAGACATACTACTTAATGATGGATGGAAATGCCGGCTCAGTTTGTGATTATACAATTAGAGCTAATTCGGGTGTTCAGGTAGCTAATGCAGGAGCAGATCAGGCAGTCTGCGGCACCGCAACACTTGCGGCAAGCGGAACTGGTACTTGGTCTATAATTAGTGGGACTGGTACTTTTGCTAATCCTAACAATCCTACAACGACTGTTACTGGGCTTGCTGCAAATAATGTATTTCTCTGGACAACGAGTACTACACTTTGTGGAACTGTTTCTGATAATGTGGCTATTACTAACAGTGGTATCAATGCTGTCAGTTCTGGTTTGCAGACTGCCTGTGTACCTGCTTCAAATACTTATTCACAGCAAATTACTCTTACATATACATCACCCCCTGCTTCAGGAACCTTGTTGGTAAACGGGCAATCTTTTCCAATAACTGCTTCACCGCAAACCATTACACTTGCCAACCTGACCGCAAATGGCGCTTCAGTAAGTGTAACAGCTTTTTTTTCGGCAATTCCTGCCTGTGTTTCTACTTTTAATAATGTATTTACGGCACCTGTATCTTGTGTTGCCGTATCTCCTTGTACCCCTAATAATGGAAGTTGGGATTAAGAATCCTTTTGCAAAAGTGAAACAAAAAAATGATACAATAATTTACTGGCATAATTAATAAAGTCCTTTATTAAAGCAGTCGTTTTTAAAATTGATAAGTAATGTACAAATTATATATTTTATTTATAGGAGCTTTTTTGGGGTTTATCTTGAACTTGCATGCCCAATGTAACCTTACGGCAACTTCTTCTGGTTCAAATCCCTCATATATACAGGTTTATGTCTTGGTAGACGCTGTCACTAGCAATATCGTTGCTCAAAACAGCAACGGAATATTTAATGCTGTTGCATTAGGGAATTATAGGATACATGCCCTCAACTTTGATCCCGGCAATGCACCGGCTCCCTTGCCTGCTGCCCTAGTCGGAC
>JBIKQC010000412.1:0-4509 GCA_044349855.1 Saprospira sp. | reverse complement strand
AAATTTATTTTTTTCAACCATCTTTCGAACTGGTGCTGCGTCAATCCCTAAGTTTTTTTCTACTTCAATAGAAAACTTTTCAATATCGGCATAGGAAGTCAGTCTAGTACCGTCTTCCCAGAAATAATTGCAAATATCATCTACCATTTTATATTCAAAATAATCCTTTGGATTTTTACCGCATTCTGTAAAAACTTCATCCACATAGTGTGGCATTGTGAAAATACTTGGGCCTGCATCAAAGCGGTAGTTTCCTACAGTAATTTGAGTTAGTTTTCCACCAGCATAGGGACGATGTTCAAATACCTGAACCTGATATCCTTTGCTTTGGAGTCGTGCAGCAGCGGCTAATCCGGCAATGCCGGCACCAATTACGATGGCAGTTTTCAATTTGTAAAAATATTTAAGGTTTATCTTAATAATAAAGATTGAAACATCTTTCTGCGAATTTGGTTTCGAACTTTTCTCTTTAGAAAGATATTTATTGCAAAATTAGTAATTTTATGGTCTTAAACATTATGAATAAACTTTAGTATTATCATTGTATTTATTTTGATACCTGTCAATTATTATATCATGCGCATTCATACTTATTCAGAATACGAAATTGCTTATCGCAAGAGCGTTGAAAATCCCGAAGCTTTTTGGGCTGAAATTGCCGAAAATTTCAATTGGATGAAAAAGTGGGATAAAACACTGGAATATAATTTTGATGAGCCTAATATAAAATGGTTTCAGGGCGGAAAACTAAATATTACTGAAAATTGTTTGGACAGACATTTGGAAAAATTGGGCGACAAAACAGCTTTGATATTTGAGCCAAATGATCCAAAAGAAGCTTACAGGAAATTTACATATCGCGAATTGCACGAACAGGCCTGTGTTTTTGCCAATGTCCTGAAAGCGCAGGGTGTTCAAAAGGGCGACAGAGTCTGCATTTATATGCCCATGATTCCTGAATTGGCCTTCGCCGTTCTCGCCTGTGCCAGAATAGGTGCAATACATTCGGTTGTTTTTGCAGGATTTTCAGCACATGCCTTGGCTGACCGTATCATTGATGCAGCCGCAAAAGTAGTGCTTTGTTCCGATGGACTGAATCGCGGACTCAAGCAAATTCCTATAAAAAGTACGGTGGATGAGGCCCTTGAAAATTGTCCTTCAGTGGAAAAAGTTGTTGTCGTGAATCGTTTGAACTGGCCGGTAAAAATGAAGAGCGGAAGAGATATTTGGTATCATGATGCTATTAAAAGTGTAAATACTGATTGCACAGCGACGGAAATGGATGCGGAAGATATGCTCTTTATACTCTACACCTCCGGTTCTACCGGAAAGCCAAAAGGGGTGGTGCATAGCTGCGGCGGCTACATGGTCTATGCCGGCTATTCCTTCCTAAATGTCTTTCAGTACGACAATGAAGATATACATTTCTGTACGGCGGATATCGGCTGGGTTACCGGTCATTCCTATATTTTGTACGGGCCGCTGCTGAACGGCGCCACCACTGTTATGTTTGAGGGAATTCCTACCTTTCCCGATCCTGCCCGTTTTTGGCAGATTATAGAAAAATATTCCGTAACGCATTTTTATACAGCACCCACTGCCATTCGATCGCTGATGCAAAGCGGAGTGGAACATGTTTTGCCCTATGGACTCGATTCATTAAAGGTTTTGGGATCAGTGGGAGAGCCAATCAATGAAGAGGCTTGGCGCTGGTACCATATTCATGTCGGCAAGGAACGTTGTCCGCTCATCGACACCTGGTGGCAGACAGAGACCGGAGGAGTGATGATTTCAGCATTGGCAGGCGTTTCTCCGCTTAGGCCTGCACATGCAGGTCAGCCCTTACCGGGTATTCAGCCTGTGTTGTTGGATGCAGGAGGCAATGTTATTGATGGAAATGACAAAGAAGGTTATCTCTGCATCAAATTTCCATGGCCATCAATGCTGCGAACTACTTATGGTGATCATGAACGTTGCCGCCTGACCTATTTTTCAACATACAAAGGCTATTATTTCACAGGCGATGGTGCCCGTAGGGATGAGAACGGACTTTATCGGATTATCGGCCGAGTGGATGATGTGATCAATGTTTCAGGACACCGTTTCGGTACTGCCGAGATTGAAAATGCCATCAATCAAAATAAAAATGTGGTAGAATCGGCCGTTGTCGGTTATCCGCATGAGCTGAAAGGTCAGGGAATTTATGCTTATGTTATCTGTCACAAACTTCCTTCTTTGGAGGAAATGCAATGGATGCGGGCATCTATTCTGGAAACAGTGGTGGAACAGATCGGACCAATTGCCAAACCTGATAAAATTCAGTTTGTAAGCGGTCTTCCAAAAACCCGTTCCGGAAAAATAATGCGCCGAATTTTGCGTAAAGTAGCGGAAGGTGATACCTCAAATTTGGGAGACGTTTCTACGCTTATGGATCCGATGGTGGTGGAGGAGATTAAGGGTGGGGCTTTGTGATGGCTTAGAATTTTAGATTGTAATTTTGTCAAAATAAAGTATTTCTCTTAATTGCTTAATAATTTTATATATGGCAATATTCGTTTTTAAGTGTTAAATATAATATTAAAGAACATAGCACAGATATATAATAACTTAGAAGAACTGATTAAAAATAGGGACTTTGTTTGAAGGAAACCCCAAACCCCAAAAAGTTAAAATAATGAATTCGGAAATATTAATTTATCATACAGAAGACGGACAAACTAAAATTCAAACTCGCTTAGAGAATGAAACTGTTTGGCTTACTCAAGAACAAATTGTTGAACTGTTTCAACGTGACCAGTCTGTTATTTCACGCCATATAAAAAATGTTTTCAACGAAGGTGAATTAGATAGAGAAAGCAATATGCAAAAACTGCATATTGCAAATTCCGACAAGCCTGTTACACTATATAACCTCGATGTAATAATTTCTGTTGGCTATCGCGTAAAATCGCAGCGAGGCGTTCAATTCCGAAAATGGGCAACTGCTCTTATTAAAGAGTACCTTGTTAAAGGCTTTGCAATGAATGACGAATTGCTGAAAGAAGCAGGCGGAGGCAATTACTTCGATGAGTTACTTGCACGAATTAGAGACATACGTTCGTCTGAAAAGGTATTTTGGCTTAAAGTACTCGACATTTATGCAACAAGTATAGATTATGATGGCAAAGCCGAAGAATCAATACTGTTTTTTAAAACTGTGCAAAACAAAATGCATTGGGCAACACATGGACAAACCGCAGCCGAAACCATTTACAAACGAATTGACGCTGCCAAACCCAATTTAGGCCTGACCAACTTTAAAGGCGAAAAACCAACAAAAAAAAATTGAAGTAGCCAAAAACTATCTGAACAAACAAGAATTAGATGTACTGAATAGAATGGTAACGGCCTATTTAGAAATAGCCGAATTACAAGCCTTGAACAGAAAGCCAATGTATATGAAAGATTGGATAAACCGTTTAGACGACTTTTTAACAATGACAGGAAGTGAAATACTGACTAATTCAGGAAGTGTCAGCCATCAAAAAGCATTAGACAAAGCACATAAAGAGTATGAAAAATATAAAGAGCTAACAAAGAACGAACTTACAAAAGTTGAAGTTGATTTTATTAAACAAATAGAAACTGCCAAAAAACTTAAGAAAAAATAATGGTTGTTAATGATAAAAGTTATTCATTTGAAAGAGTTGTTCCAAAATTGTGAAATTGACATAAATAAACGTATTTAAAGTATATCACTTAAAATGAACTACGACATTTCAAAAAAAATAATCCTTGAACAGATTCAGGACCATATTGAAAAGCACAAACATTACAATTGGTATAAAGTTCCAGCGGATATATATGAAATTGAATCAATTACATTGTTGGATGTAAAAGGCATTTCGACTTTTGCACCGCTTTCTGAATTTAAAAAGCTCAAATCAGTTATTTTTGGTACAACCAATTGCAGTATGACAATTGATACTTTGGTAGGAATCGAGGCTGCGAAGCAGCTGGAATCGCTTACTTTTATGTGCAAAACAAAGATAAAATCAGGCATTGAGTCTCTCTCCAAATTGCATAAATTGAGAGAATTGGGTTTTTATAATGTAGTGAGTCAATTACCTTCTGAATTAATTGCCGAGCTGTCAAATTTAGAATTTCTCAGTTTGTCCAAAGAGAATTATCAATCAATTAAAACACTGCCTGACAATCTTGTAAGTCTTTCTTTGAATTTTGACAGTATAGAAAAATTGCCGGATTGGAATGTAGTTAATTCACTGACCAGACTAAATTTGGGGATGAATACCTGTAAGTTTGAAAATCTGAATTCCCTTTGCTGTTTTCCAAATCTTACAGATCTAAAGTTAAATTCCGCAAAATCATTAAAAGACATCAACTATATTTCAGAATTGAAACAACTGAAAACGCTTGAAATTAATTTTGCTTCCATTGAGGATTTTACTGTATTGGGTGGCCATCCCAATCTGGAAGTTTTGAAAATGAGAGGCACTGCAATAGAAGATA
>JBIKQC010000411.1:0-4520 GCA_044349855.1 Saprospira sp. | reverse complement strand
CCTCGGGCTGCAGGCCAACGGGCGAGTGGGCCGTCATGGCAAACTGATGCCAGAAGCCTGATTGTACAACACCTGCTTCGAGCAGCTGACGCACCATTTCCAAAGAATCGATAGTTTCCTGCGCCGTTTGTGTGGGAAAACCATACATAAGATAGGCATGAACCATGATGCCCGCCTGTGTGAACGCGTCAGTGACCTGCGCGACCTGTGCAACGGTAACGCCTTTCTTCATAAGGGTCAAAAGTCGGTCTGAAGCCACTTCCAAGCCACCGGACACTGCTATACAGCCCGATGCCTTGAGCAGTCGGCAGAGATCGGGTGTAAAACTTTTTTCAAAACGGATATTGGTCCACCAGGTAACGGTGATTTTTCTTTTGATGATCTCAATAGCCAAATCGCGCATGAGCGCAGGCGGTGCAGCTTCATCTACAAAGTGGAACCCGGTCTGACCGGTCTGTGCAATGATTGTCTCGATTCGGTCGCAGAGCAGTTCGGCCGTGACAGGCTCGTAACGCTGTATATAGTCCAAACTTACATCGCAGAAGGAACATTTTCCCCAATAACAGCCATGTGCAAGGGTAAGTTTGTTCCAGCGCCCATCGCTCCAGAGGCGGTGCATGGGATTAATGAGATCGATGACTGAAAGGTATTCAAAGAGTGGCAGGCCGCTGTAGTCTGGTGTGCCCACTTCGCGCTGCGGAATGTCTTTTTCTTCAGCTCCGTTGCAGTAAGTTACTACTCCTCCGGCAAGGGTAAACATGCGTTTAAGAGAGGACATCGGTCTTTTACCGTCCAAATGCTCGAGCAGACATTGCAGCGGCAGTTCTCCATCGTCCAAACTGACAAAATCGAGGTATTCAAAAACCCGCTCATCGCTGAGGCGGCGCAATTCCGTATTGGCAAAACCGCCACCGAGTACAATTTTTATTTGCGGATGCTTTTTTTTGATGTATTGTCCGCATTTAAGTGCGGCAAAAAGATTACCCGGAAAGGGAACCGAAAGACAAACCAGAGTGGGCTGGGAATTTTGAATCTGCTTTTCCAATAATTCCAAGAGCATCTCAGAAATCAATGTATTCGGTGCTTTCAGCTCCTTTTCCATCTCATCGAAATGCGTGGCAGTGCGGCCAAGGCGTTCGGCATAGCGGCTGAACCCAAAATGTGGGTCGACAGCTTCTTTGATCAGATCACCCAAATCTTCGAGATATCTTGTGGCAAGGTGACGGGCCTTATCCTGTATGCCCATGCTGCCAAAGGCCCATTCCAAATCTTCCATTTCGGCAAATCGGCCTGCTTCGGGCAGGTAACTTCCGCTGCAGATACTGTGTGCCAGTGTAGGATTTTTATTTTGCAAAAATGTGATGACAGGACCGATAGTCGTAAGATAATCTTCGCGAAGATTGTAGATACGGTAGGCATTTTCAGACAGTTCAACATCTGATTTTTCCAAAAAATCGAAAAGCCGCTGAAGCCCTTTTCCCGAAAAGAGTGACAAAATGACTTCAATCCCTAAATCGGCCTGTGTGGAGGAGATATTGAGTGTATACAGAAATCCTTTGATGTAGGCTGTTGCCGGATAAGGCGTATTCAGCTGCGTAAAAGGTGGAGTAATTAGTAATAGGCTATGCTGCACGTTTTTAATTTTGTACAAAATTACCTAATTTCATAGAAAGTGGAAAATATTATTTTCATTATGATTGAGCTGCAGACTTACATTTCTTTTTTTAGTCTTTCAAATTAGTTTCAGAAAATTATACGCAAATCGTCTTTAGAAATTCTGTTCGCTTCGCGGAGCCCTTCGGGGTTCGCTTCGCGGAGCCCTTCGGGGTTCGCTTCGCGGAGCCCTTCGGGGTTCGCTTCGCGGAGCCCTTCGGGGTTCGCTTCGCGGAGCCGGAGGGTTCGCTAAGTGGAGCTTTCGTTCTTCACGAACTCTAATGACTGTTAAATATGTTTTTGAATAAAAATTGAACAAAAAATAAATGAGTTTTCTGAAATTTACGTAAAACTCCAGAAATTGATTACTACAAGTCAGTATGACAATGTTGATCTTAATATATTGTTAGTTTCAGGATAGTGATTTCCAGAATAAGAATTGCCGGCTCCCTGTGAACCTTTGATTGATTTTTTCAAACAAGAAATCTGATATCTTTCAGATAAAAGATATCAGACTTGCAATTTTAATAGGTTTTGAAAAATTACTTTTAGCAGTATGTTCATAATAGTGCAGGAAAATAAAATCAAAAAACTATTGAGGGATATTTTTATTAAATTTGAATAACACTACACTAAATATCCGAACAATTCAGGGTTATCATTCAGATATTCCCCAAAAAACTGTTTAGCTTTCATTCTGTTTAAAAGCGGTTCGAAGTCATCTTTGTGTTTTAATTCAATCCCTACCAGTGCAGGGCCTTTTTCTCTCGAGGTCTTTTTGGAATATTCGAAGTGCACAATATCGTCATTCGGGCCCAAAACATCGGCAACAAATTCTTTGAGTGCGCCGGCTCTTTGCGGAAAGCGAACTATGAAATAATGTTTCAGCCCTTCGTGAAGCAAAGAACGTTCACGAATTTCCTCTGTTCGGGATATGTCATTATTGCTGCCCGAAATGATACAGACTACATTTTTACCTTTCAATTCTGTACCAAGCTGTTCCAAAGCGGCCACACTGAGTGCACCTGCCGGCTCTACTACTATGGCATCTAGATTATAAAGTTCCAATATTGTGGAACAGACCTTCCCTTCGGCCACAGTCAGTACTCGATCAATATTGCGGCGACAGATCTCAAAATTGAGGTTGCCGATACGTTTAACTGCAGCGCCGTCAACAAATTTGTCAATATGTTCCAACGAACAGTTCTCCCCTTTTTCCAATGCGTTTTTCAACGAAGCAGCACCGAGGGGTTCCACTGCAATAATTTGAGTATTAGGACTCAATAACTTAAAAACGGTAGACACTCCGGCTGCCAATCCGCCGCCGCCAACAGGCAACAACAGAATATCTATAGGGGATTCTGCCTGTTCCAGGATTTCCAGCGCTACTGTTCCCTGCCCTTCGATGATACGGGGATCATCGAAGGGATGGACAAAAACCTGATTGCCGGCATCACAAAATTTTTGAGCTGAGGCATAAGCATCATCAAAAGTATCGCCTTCCAATATTATTTCCACCCATTCTTTTCCAAAAAAAGCCACCTGATTTACCTTTTGTTTTGGTGTAGGAAGCGGCATAAAAATAGTACCTTTTATACCCAACCTTCGACAGGCGTATGCTACTCCCTGTGCGTGATTTCCGGCACTGGCACATACAACACCTCTGCTTTTTTCCGACTCGGAAAGTGTGCTGATTTTATAATATGCACCTCTGAGTTTATATGACCTTACCACCTGCAGATCTTCTCTTTTAAAAAAGATATTTGCCCCGTATTTCTCAGAACCCAATAAATTATACATCAACAGCGTTTTCTGAACAATACCGCTCAATTTTTGGGCAGCAGCTTCTATTGCTTCTATGGTAGGAAAATAAGTCATATTGGAAAGATAAAAGCTAAATGATGTCCTTTCTGGATAAATTTTCAAAAATTACTAATAACAAGATATTACTCACAATAGCTTTATTTTATCAAAGCTCATTTTTTTAATCTTTTGACTTTAATTTTTTGACCTTAATCTTTTGACCTTAATTTTTTGACCTTAATTTCATTAAGGTCTTAACTGCCTGACAGCTTTGCCGGTCAGCCACATTTCCGATTCACGTATTTCTTTCAGCTCAGCGTCCAGTTTTGCGCGATAGTCTGTTTCTGAGTTGGAATCGATAGACCTCTGTGCCTCTTCACCGCTGATTACCGCATCGTAAAGTTCTTCAAAAACAGGCGCAACTGCATCACGGAATTTATTTTTCCAATCAAGTGCACCGCGCTGAGCAGTTGTGGAAGTATTGGCAAACATCCAGTCCATACCATTTTCTGCGATGAGCGGCATCAGCGATTGTGTCAGTTCTTCCACCGTTTCATTGAAAGCTTCTGAAGGACTGTGTCCTCTTTTTCTCAGCAGATTGTATTGCGCTTCCATGATACCGGCAATTGCGCCCATGAGTGTACCTCGCTCGCCGGTGAGGTCTGAATATACTTCGTTTCTGAAGCTTGTTTCAAATAAATAGCCCGACCCGATTGCTATACCCAATGCCATTGCTTTTTCAGCTGCACTACCTGTTGCATCCTGATATACTGCATAAGAAGAATTAATACCCTTTCCGGCAACAAAAAGGCGGCGCAATGAAGTACCTGATCCCTTTGGCGCAACCAAAATTACATCTACATCGGCAGGAGGGACAATTTTGCTTCTTTCGTTGAAGGTGATGCCAAATCCATGAGAAAAATAAAGGGTTTTTCCGGGGCTAAGGTGTTTTTTGACGGTTTCCCAAGCCTGTATCTGTCCTGCATCGGAAAGCAGATATTGTATGATGCTCGCTTTTTGCAAAGCTTCTTCTATATTGAAAAGTGTTTGTCCGGGTACCCAAC
>JBIKQC010000417.1:0-4456 GCA_044349855.1 Saprospira sp. | reverse complement strand
GCAAACCGGGAAAAATTATCAGTAAAAATCTGTATAAACAAAATACGCAATAATACAATTAACTTAGCACTAGTTAAGATACTCGGATTTAACAATATTAGCATTTAAGGACTTTATTATAAAAATACTGGATTTAAACATACAACATTTGTCTCGCCTAAAAATGAACGATTTAAAAGAACTATTCGTAAACTGATAGGTATTTTTAACAAACAAAATCTGTCATAAATAACAAAATATGAAAGCTAACGGAACAACAGTGGAAGAAATTCTGAATAACCTTCCTGAAGACAGAGCAGTACCCTTTAATAAATTACATGATGTCATTGTAAAAAATCTACCCAAAGGATTTGAGGCAGCAATCAGTTACGGTGGTTTGGGTTATGTGATTCCCCATACCCTCTACCCTGCCGGTTATCATTGCAAACCTATTGAACCGCTGCCTTTTGCCGGAATTGCTTCTCAGAAGGATTCAATAAACTTTTACCACATGGGCATTTATTTAAATCCAAAATTAATGGAATGGTTTGTGTCTGAATATCCAAAACATAGTAAACAAAAACTGGATATGGGAAAAAGCTGTGTACGATTTAAAAAAATGAATGAAATTCCCTATGAATTAATAGCTGAATTGATGACAAAGATGAGTGCAAAGGATTGGATTGAATTATATGAACAAAATCTTGCGCCGAAACCGAAGAAAAAGTAAAAACTGATTTCAAAAATTTAAAAAAATGAAAAATCTCCCTCAAAGGCATATCTGAAGCAACTTTCTACTTTTGAAACAAGTAAATTATACTTATGTGAATATACCCATAATCTGCTTTCGTAAATAAAGATAAATACTTTTTATTTTGGCATTATGTCTCAAATTTCAAATTTTAGATCAGGTAAATTTTAAATTTTATCTGTTTAGTGTATTTAAATTTAACGTATTAAAAAGTGAAAACCGACAAATTAATTTGCATATTATATTTTTACGATAAAAATCACGCCACACTAATTAAGTACGTCAGTAATTCTTTCTTTTAAATAAATATTTTGAAATGAAAAAATATAAATCACTTTGGTTCTATTTAACTTTTGCACTAACAGTTTCATTGACAATCATTATCATCAATATTTTAAATGAAACAGCCATACCTAAAATTGTCCAGGATATCAATAGTGGCGTAATTGGCGCTATACTAACAACCATTATTACTTTAATTTTATTATCCAATCAGAGCGAAAGAGAAGAAAAAGTAACCAAAAATTCTGTTGTTTATGAAGAGAAATTAAAAATATACAATCACTTTTTAGATATTATCGGTAAAGCTTTAGAAGACGGAAAATTATCAGCCGACGAAATTCAAAAAATTATTCACGGATTTTCTACATTAAGAATTCATTTGAGTTCCGAAAATTCAATAAAGATAGAAGAAGCGGTAAGATCCATTAATAATGAGTTTTTCTTTGTTGACGAAAACGGCATTCAAGATCTTGACAAATATATTAGCCTTTACACCAACTTAACAAATGTATTCAGATCAGAATTATATAATTTATCTTCCGCCAATCAACTTCCAAATTTTAATTTTAGTAATTTAAAAGCCATTGCATTTAAACCCAGAAACATATCAATTTTAATTAATAGTTTTGATGACCTGATAAAAGAATTTGGTTCACATAAAAAACTAATTTATATTCAAGAGGGTGCACCAACAGTAGTTTTTAATATTTCAAAAGAGCTGATCGAAACTTTTAAAACAACTTTTTTTGCATTATCGGAGCTGATTAAAAATCATCCCAAACCTATTCAAGTTGAATACAGCCTGACTAAATATTTCATCAATGACACAACCTATTTGGGGCTGCCGTTCATAAAATTTTATTATTCAAAACAATATATTGCCTGTTACGGAATTTCAGAAAAAAATAGAATTTATTTAAAGAAGAAAATACCCAAAGACATTTCAATTTTCACAATTGAACCTTTTGAAGATCAATCAAATTTATTGGAATTACACAAAAAGAATATTTTAAAATTTATCAATGAAACAACTGATACAATTGATTCAAAAACAAATAATTAATTGGGTGTATTCATTTAAATTGAAGATTCGAAAAAAAATACGGTGGAAGTTTACTTTCAGGTAATAAACAGACATGATAAAATATAGAAGATACTACCAATATTTCAGTTGCTCGTCATCTCAATTAATTGATAAAAATGAATTATATAAAGATGAATAAGTAAATAAAAATTGTATGCCTAACTATCTGTCAAAATTTATCAGAATTGAAGTAAAAAAAAATGAAATATTTGCAAAATTTTCAATAAATAATTCATTCAATTATGACTAAAATAGAATTGATAGCTAATATACAAAACGCCTTTAAGAACATAAAATTGGAAGACGGTGTTGGCCTTTGGGAAGCTCAGGGTATTGACGATTATGCAGATGAAAAAACAATGGCAGAATTAAAGAAAAAGGATGAAAGAAATGATTGGGACAAAATTCCATACAAAGACCTGGCTTTCTGTTATAGTTCATTATCATTTTTTGATGCAAAGGGTATGAGGTTCTATCTGCCAAAGTTTTTAATTTTCGACCTTTTAGCGGATGAAATAAATGAAAAAGAGGGTCTTAATTCACCCGATATGCTATTTACATTGGGCCATAAATTAAATGAAGATTATCAGAAAAACAGATTTTCTCTTTTGGACTTAAATCAAATTCAATGTATTATCAATTATCTGTACTACAAATTACCTTTTGAGTACGATGAATTTGGGCTTAATAAAACTATAGCGGCTTGGACTCAAAAATTGAATGAGCAGTAAATTTAAAAGGTCACCTCACAATTTTCCTACTGACATTAAAAAAAGTCAAAAGATAGACTTGAAATTTCCATAAAATTTGTAATTTTATGACGTCCAAAAATTGGACTGATATTTACATTTAAATAATCAATAAAATTTAGAACCATGGCTTACGTAACTATTGACGGAGAAAAGTACGAAAAGGAATTGCTTGACCTTGCAAAAGAATACACAACAGGTAAAGGCGAAGGCAAAATTTCAAAAGACGAAGTTGAAGGACTTTTTGAATCTGCTGCAGATGGAAGAGGTGTTACTGAAACTGAATTGAAAACATTGAAGTATATCAGAGCTACTTTTGTATTTACAGATGCTTCTGCAAAATTGTTTGACGAGAAAATTGCTGCGTTGTAGGATTTAACTTAAGTGTTAAACTATGAAAGAGTTATTCGGATGATTTCCGAATAACTCTTTTAGTTTTTGGTCAAAAAGCTATATAAAATCTGATTTAATACTTTTCATACCAACTGAATTGATCCTCAACAATCTGTGTTTTTTGGATTTTCAAATAATCCAAAAACGCAATTGAAACAGGTGAATGTTTCTTCTCCTTCAACCATATCAGGCTCCAATTTGTAATTATTGGCAGACCGTTTATCGGAATAATCTGCAGTTCATTATTGTGCAGTTCATTTTTTATCCCTATCAATGGCATAATGGAATATCCCAACCCTGCCAACAATGCCTGTTTCACAGCTTCATTGGAAGTCAATTCCATCTTTTTTAGGTATGATAAGTTATTTTGTTCAATGAAACTCTCCATTGTTTGTCTGGTACCCGATCCTTTTTCCCTAAAAATTAAAGGCAGATATTTAAAAAGTTCTTTTATGTCAGTACCACTTTCAATTTTATTTTTGGAATTTCCTACCAGGAATAATTTATTTTGAAGCAAATCGAGTTTTTCAATATTCAACGAAGTTGGAATAATTGAAACTAATGCGAAATCTAACTCATTATTTTCAAAGCTCTCTACAACTTTACTCTTATTCGTAACATCCATTATTAATTCCACTCCGGAATGCTGCTGCAAAAAATTAGAAAGAAAAAAAGGCATTACATATTTCCCGGTAGACACAACAGAAATTTTAAATCTGCCTGACAACTGCCCCTTATAGGCCATTGTTTTATAGTTTATGGCATATATCTGATTTATAATACTTTCAGCAGTTTCTGCTATCTCCCTACCAAATTCAGTAATATAGATTTTCCTTCCAAGAACTTCTGTTAAAGGAATATCAAAATGTTCCTGGAAATTTTTAAGCTGTATAGAAACAGCTGGCTGTGTCAAGTGCAACTCTTCAGCTGCCTTTGTAACACTTTGTGTTTGTACGATTTTTAAAAAAATCTGAAGTTGATTCAAGGTATAATTCATAATACATTTTTATGCTTTTCATTGCAAATATAAATATAATTTTATAAACTAAAATAATCATCTTCGTAGTTATTCCGGTGAATCTTCAAATTATAGTTGTTTTATCATCGCAATGCTAAGTTCTATGACATTGACATTAACTTTTCCAATAAATATAACAATGGAATGCCGCTATATTTTCTCATAGTTCAAAATACATAATTCCTACAATTGTATAAAAA
>JBIKQC010000088.1:0-11901 GCA_044349855.1 Saprospira sp. | reverse complement strand
TAAACACTAATAAATGTATTTCTAATAAGTATGACAGATATAATAATTCCTTTGCTTTCATTAATTACTCTTGAAGTAATACTTGGTATTGACAATATCATCTTCATTTCAATACTTGCTGATAAGCTTCCTGAAAAACAAAGAAATAAGTTAAGATTTTGGGGCATAGGCCTTGCTATTGTTATCAGATTAATTTTGCTCGGATTCATTTCTTGGATTTTACAATTGGATCAGACACTATTCCGTTTATTTGAAATAGATTTTTCAGGTAAAGGACTTATACTAATTATAGGTGGGCTGTTTTTAATTTATAAAAGCACTAAAGAAATTTATCATAGAACAGAAATTGCATCAGAGGAAACTCCAAAGATTCCAAAAAAAATCAGCTTTAAAAGACTTCTTTTAGAAGTAATCATACTAGATCTGGTATTTTCAGTTGACTCTATAATTACAGCGGTAGGAATGGTTAAAGAACTTTGGGTGATGTACACAGCAGTTATTGTTACTGTTATCTTTATATTGGTAGCATCAAAACCGGTAAGTGATTTTATTAGAAATCACCCTTCTTTCAAAATTTTAGCACTGTGTTTTTTAATGATGATTGGTGTTTCACTAATTGCCGAAGGATTTCATTTTGAAATTCCAAAAGGATACATTTATTTTTCAATGGCTTTCGCATTTATTGTAGATTTAATTCAAATGAAAACCGTAAAACCAAAATAGTTGGTAATATGTATCTCTCAAATAGATTGAATCACAAATTATTAACAATAAATGACAACGGTATTTTTTTAAATAATTTGCAATGCAGTCGAGCCTAAATAGCCCGATTAAAGCAAGCTGGGAACGAACCGAACAAAGCAAGCTGATTTCACTATATGTAAACACCTATTTTTATTCTAATGAGTTCTTGTTTTTTTAACCCGCTTCTAAGCCTGCTGAAATTTTAGCGCATCAACAATTTTTTTCTAAATTTCAAAACTTTCTTTGGCTATTCAGTTTCTAAGCCCTAACTTTGCGGAGCGCAACAGAACCCAAAAATGGGACTTCGATTAAATATGGTTGTCGCTGTAATTTTAAACATTATCAGCATGAAACTCTGGCAAAAAGAAGGCACTGAAGTCAACAAGGAGATTGAACGTTTCACCGTCGGCAGAGACCGCGAATTGGACGTTTTACTCGCCAAACACGATGTTACAGGTACATTGGCACATATCACGATGCTGGAAAGCATTGGGCTATTGGAAAAAGCTGAATTGCCTATTCTCGTTAAAGAATTGCGCAAAATTTATGATGAAATCGTCGAAGGTGATTTTGTTATTGAAGACGGCATTGAAGATGTTCATTCTCAGGTGGAACTGATTCTGACCCGCCGCCTTGGTGAAATGGGTAAAAAAATCCATAGTGGCCGTTCCCGCAATGATCAGGTACTTTTGGATATGAAGCTCTTCATCCGCACGGAGTTGCGTGAAGTTGTAGATCTGATTGAACCATTGTTCAATACATTGATTTCGCTCAGTGAAAAATACAAACATGTATTGTTGCCCGGTTATACGCATTATCAAGTAGCAATGCCTTCTTCTTTCGGACTTTGGTTTGGCGCTTATGCCGAAAGTCTGGTCGATGATTTACAGGTACTATTGGCTGCTTTCCGCATTTCCAACAAAAATCCTTTGGGATCTGCTGCCGGTTACGGATCTTCTTTCCCGCTCAACCGTACAATGACTACGCAGTTATTGGGTTTTGATACCCTTAATTACAATGTAGTTTATGCACAGATGGGCCGTGGAAAAACCGAGCGCATCGTTGCAGAAGCATTGGCTTCAGTGGCAGCTACCCTAGCAAAAATGGCTCAGGATGTCTGCCTTTATATCAATCAAAACTTCAGTTTTATCAGTTTCCCGGCACATTTGACAACAGGGTCAAGTATTATGCCGCACAAAAAGAACCCCGATGTATTTGAATTGATTCGTGCCAAATGCAATAAAATCATGGCATTACCTACCGAGATTATGCTTATTACGGCAAATCTTGCTTCAGGATATCACCGCGATCTTCAGATTATCAAAGAAAGTTTCCTGCCAGTTTTTGCTGAAATCAAAGATTGTATTGCAATTGCCGATTATAGTCTTCAGCATATTAAAATCAATGAAAATGCCATAAAATCTGACATTTACGACTATCTATTCAGTGTAGAAGTTGTCAATGATATGGTTTTGAAGGGCACTTCTTTCCGAGATGCTTACAGAATTGTTGGCGAAGACATTGAAAAAGGTCAATTTGAACCAAACTACGATGTCAATCACACACATGAAGGGAGTATCGGCAATCTCTGCAATGATAAAATTCAGGAACTTGCCACCGATGTTTTGAAACAGTTTCCATTCCAAAATATTGACAATGCATTAAATAAGTTATTAGGAAAATAAATAGCTGCCCGTTGTAAGTACTAATTACTGCATCGGGCATTTTTTTATCAGGAAAAATGAATAATATTGAGCTTATAAAATTGGCTTTTCTCCACAGTTTATTTACTAATTTTCTCTGTGCAGTCCTCCTGTTCTTTGTTATAATTCTTTCCTCTTTAATCTTTTATCTTTCATATCTTCACATTATTATATTAACAATATGGATCCTAAGCAACTCGTAATCGACAAAATCAAATCTTATGGCGGATGGGTTAACACTCACGCCCACTTGGACAGAGCTTATACGCTTAATCAGGACAATTTCCAATATACCTATTCTTATTTGAAAGAGAAATGGCATTTGGTAGATGAAATGAAGAAAGCTGCAACTGTTGACGACATCTACCGTCGCATGGTGAAAGCCACTGAAATGTTAATTGCTCAAGGTACGCAGGCAATGGGAACTTTTGTCGATGTAGATGAAAAAATTGAAGATAAGGCATTGAAAGCAGCTATTAAACTGCGTGAGAATTATGGTAAAGATATTGAAATCCGTTTCTCCAATCAGGTTTTGAAAGGCGTTATCGATCCAAAAGCCCGCTACTGGTTTGATATGTCAATAGATTTTGTAGATATCATCGGCGGACTTCCTGCTAAAGACTTTGGCCGCGAAGACGAGCATTTGGATATTTTACTTTCCACTGCCAAAAAATTCAATAAGTTAGTTCATGTTCACGTTGACCAATTCAATACGGATGATGAGCGTGAAACAGAGCAATTGGCCCGCAAAACAATCGAACACGGAATGCAGGGCAAGGTTTCTGCTATTCACTGTATTTCATTGGCAGCACATCCTAAAAAATACCGCTCTGAAGTTTATAAACTGATGCGTGAAGCCGATCTGATCGCCATCTCCTGCCCTACTGCCTGGATTGACCACAACCGCACTGAGCGCTTGGCACCAAGTCATAATGCAATTACACCGGTTGATGAAATGGTACCTGAAGGTATTACCGTAGCTTTCGGCACCGACAATATCTGCGATATTTACAAACCTTTCTCAGACGGAGATCTCTGGACTGAATTGCGCGTAATGCTCGAGGCATGTCACTTCTACGACATTGATCAATTGGCCCGTATAGCTACAGTAAATGGGTTAAAAGCTTTAGGTATTAACAAATAAACTCTTATTTCTAAAATACGGGAAAAGCCTCTCAATAAGATATCTGAGGGGCTTTTTTCTTTTTAAATATTAAGCAAAAATATTATTCTTCCAATACTTTTTATGATATTTAGGAGTAATGGGATAATGATTAAAATGTAGGCTGTTTTTTAATAATAAGTGAGTAATGAACAAAAAATAAATAGTTTTACAATATATATTCTAGATATTATTTAATTATATTTGATGATTATAAATTTTGGTAATATATACAGATATGAGGTCGATAGCGTTTTATTTGTCAATTTTTTTATTTTCTAACATAGTCTATGGTCAAAACTTCATAAATGGCAGTTTTGAAACAACTACATCTTCTATGTCCTGTCAATATAACCTAAATAATAGCAGCTTCAACAGTATGATGTCAAGCGTTTTTGGATATGGGGCAGGAAATGAGCTTGACATTATCATCCCAGGCTGCTTCAATCCCGCTACACCACAGGGTCAACGCGCTGTTGGCCTTGCAGCTTTTCCTTCAGATGAGATTTCCATACCGGTCACTCCGTCTCTTGTTGCAGGACAGAATTACAGTTTTACTTTTTGGGCTTATGCCGAATTGAGTTTTCGCTCTAGAGGCGATATTCAGGTTGGCGCTTCAACAAGCAATTCTGCTTTTGGTACCTTACTGTTTACGGGGGCTACAACAGGATCTGCATGGAAACAATTTACCGTCAACTTTACAGCTCCAAATAATTCGACGCACATAACTGTCAGAAATATTCCAGACGGCATAGTTCATTGGAATCATGTGGATGATTTTCGATTTGTCACTTTATTACCTATTCAACTGGAAAATTTTAAAGCTGCTCTTCGTCATCGGGAAGTTGATTTAACTTGGAATACGATTACAGAAGAAAATAATGATTATTTCAGCGTTGAAAGAAGTATGGATGGAATTGAATGGTATCAAATAGGTCGAATAAAAGGCGCAGGACAAAGTAATTTTCTCTTAAGTTATCAAATGACAGATGAATTCCCATTGAATGGTTTGAATTATTATCGTCTTGGACAGGTTGACTTTGATGGCAATATCACTTATTCCAACATCGAAGTTGTAGAAAATCTAAATGATGATGATGGTTTGAATATTTACCCTAATCCAACAGCCAATATTTTAAATATAAGCTTTAACAATACTGAAAACATCAACAGTGTAAATTTATTTGATGCTTTAGGCGAGAAGGTGGCCTGTATAATTTCAAATAGCAAAACCATTGATATCCAACATCTTCCTGCAGGTTTTTATTGGTTAAAATTAGAAATGAGTAGTGGAAGAGTTTTATCCAGGAAAATTATTAAAAAATAAAGCTGTTTTATGTATCTATGATTTAAAAACTAACCCTTTAACAATATACAAAATCATTATTTGCCATTACATTACTGCTAAGTGCTGTGAATTATTGCTTTCCGCCAAGACAGGCTTATTACAATAAAAATCAAACGATTATTAATTTAATGGTAGATGCGGGCGCAAAAAATAACTGTAAGAAAATATTAACCTTAAAGCCAACGGTTTTCCACTGTCGACTTTTTTTTAGGAAAGACAGGCCATCAAAACTTGTTTATTTGTTTTGGAGCGCAGACGGATTAACGCATTTTCTTTAATCTGTCTGACTCTCTCTCGGGTCAGTCCGCATAACTCACCTACCTCTTCCAAATTCATCGGACTGTGGCCGCCAAGACCATAGTAGGCTTTCAATATTTCCTGTTCTCTATTGTCCAAACGCTTTATGGCATTATATAGCAATCTGCGATTGTCATCTTTTGATAATTCCGTTTCCGGCAGATCGTCTTCATGGCAATACATATGATCATGCAGTGTAACACTATCGTCTGCATATTCACCGCCAAGGGGTTCATCCATTGAAATATGTTTGTGTGTACTGGCAAGGAGCAGGTCAACTTCTTTTTCTTTCATATTCAGCATATCTGCGAGTTCTTCGCAGCTGGGCTCCCGTTCAAAACTTTGAAGGAAACTTTGAATTGCCTGTTTCATTTTATTTTTAATACATGACTTATTATTAGGAATACGGATCATGCGGGAATCCTCCATAATTGCCTGCATAATGGATTGTCTGATCCACCAGACCGCATAGGAAATAAATTTGAAACCCTTAGTTTCATCAAAGCGCCTTGCTGCTTTTATCAATCCTAAATTGCCTTCATTGATCAGATCTCCCAGCGGCATGCCCTGATTCTGATATTGTTTTGCAACAGAAATAACAAAGCGCAGATTTGCTCTTGTCAGTTTATTAAATGCCTCCGTATCTCCTTTTTTATATCGGTTAATCAGTTCTACCTCCTGTTCAGAAGTCAGCAATTCAATCTTACCAATATCTTTAAGGTATTTATCCAGTGAAAGACTCTCTCGCTCAGTAATCTTCGGGGTAATTCTCATTTGTCTCATAATCTGAAAATAAATTTAACGGTTCAAAATCACAATTCACTCTATTATCCGATTCTAACTATATTGATGACAGAAACATCAGACAACGGCACAAAGTTTCATCATTTTGATTTTATTTCCAAATTTTTTGACAAATAATTTCATCTTTTTGCATACTTTAACAAAATAACCCAAGGATTAAATCTATAAAAAAAACCGCCAAACCCCTGATTATTACGGGTCTTGACGGTTAAAAAATTTGAGTGGCAAAAATTTATCAATAACTTACTTTATCAATATTTTGATTATACTTTCTTTATTCAATTCTGCCTGAGCTAAAACAAAACTGCGGTCAACTTCTCCATCTGCATTTCCAATTCTGGCCAAACAGGTCAAAGCGCTTGCATTCAAAATCCAGGATTCCGTTGCCGGATTAGGAACACCGTTAAATACGATGCCGGCAATAGGAATGTTTCTTTGTTTCAATACCTCAACAGAAAGCATTGTATGATTGATGCTGCCTAAGTAGTTTCTGGAAACCAAAATCACAGGTATCTTTAATTTTTGGATGAGGTCAAGGACTGTTTCTTTGGAATTCAGTGGCACCAACAGTCCGCCTGCACCCTCCACGATAAGTGTGTTTTCTGTTTTTGGCAATTGAAAAGCATCGAGCCCTATTTCAATTCCATCCACCTCAGCAGCAAAATGCGGAGAAGCGGGAGTATTCAATCTGTAAGTTTCAGGATGAAACTGAGACTTTTTATTTGTTATCAAAGATTTAGCCCTGTCGCAGTCGCCAAAAGCTAAGTCCCCTGCCTGCACAGGTTTCCAATAATCGGCCTGCAGCGCTTCAACCAAAATTGATGAAACTACAGTTTTGCCTACGTCGGTGCCAATACCACTAATAAAAAAATTGCTCATTATTTCTTTATATTATTACTTATTAACCGTTTCAATTTTGTTAACTTCAGCTTGTAACATAAAAAAAACTGCTCGACAAAGGAACAGTCTTTTAATGATCTTTTGGATGAAATTAGGAAACAGTTTTCTGTACTTTTTGCACTGAAAAACTTTAAGAAACGCTGTCTTCTATATAGGTGCGTCCAAAATATCATCATTTTTATATTTGCGTTGCGACTGCACAATTTGCATAGCAGGAATTGCTTTTACCATGCTCATGATAAAAACTACTCTTATTATGACCCCATAAATGGGCATATTTTCTTGTCCTAAAATTAGTGCAATATAAATGCCCAAAAGGACAATCAATGCAATAATATAGGCATATAATGCTTCTAAATAGCGCATTTTAATCCCAAAAGCCAAAGCTAAAAAAATCCCCCCTTGAATCAAAAACTCCAAAGAATAGCCAAGATCAGCCATAGCAGGAAAAGTGAGCACTAAAACGCCCATTATGATATTTAAAACCGCAATAAATAGTCCAATACCAAAGGCTTCATTAATTGCATATTCAGGCCCTGCACCATTGGTACTTCCATAAAGCAAAACCGATTTTTCTTCGATGCTCGGCATCACACCAAAGAGGGTACTTTTGAAGCGAATATGAATAGTCGTATCTGAAAGTTGAACTGTCGGATTTTTCAGAAGCTCCGTCTCCGATTTGAATTCAGCTATTTTATTTTGACTTTCAATTACCTTCAGTGATTTTCGTCCATTATACTGTACGGTAAAAACTTTACCAGCCAATGTTTTATAAATCAGATTTTTCATTATTATAAAGAATATATTTCTATTAAAAAATTGTAAGTTCTATATCCTTCGATTAGACTACTAAATATAACCCAAAAGTTTCATCACCTCCTGTGAACGCTGCTCGGGTGCGAACAATTTAAATATCAAATTACCATCCTCATCTACATCCACCAAAATATGTTTGGGGGAAGGAATGAGGCAGTGATGCACACCGCCGTAACCTGACAGCGAATCCTGATATGCGCCGGTATGAAAAAACCCGACATAAAGCGGTTCCACATCATCCGGTTCGATGACAGGGAGGAACAGCTCTTCATCTTCTGAGATTACATTGTAATAATCATCATTGTCGCAGGTGAGGCCGCCTAGGATTACCCGCTGATATTCAACATCCCATTTATTGATCGGTAGCATGATAAAGCGTTGTTTATCAGCCCACATATCAGGAAGAGTTGAAATAAATGAGTTGTCGATTATATACCAGATTTCGCGATCGTTCTGACGTTTAGTTCCTAGTACCTTAAAAATTGAGGCGCCACTCTCTCCTACTGTAAATGACCCGAATTCGGAAAAAAGAATGGGTTCCATTACATTTTTCTCATCGCAATAGCTTTTCAGCTGACTTACGATTTCATCGACCATGTACTGATAATCATATTTGAATTCCAATGATCCCTGAATTGGTAAGCCACCGCCGATATTGAGCATTTCCAGATCGGGACAAAGCTGTTTCATTTGTGCATACATCTTGATATACTTGTGCAGCTCCGACCAATAATAGGTTGTATCGCGAATACCCGTATAAATAAAGAAGTGCAGCATCTTCAATTTTATTTTCGGATGCTTATGTATGCGGTAACGGTAAAAATCGAGCAGCTCAGTACGGCGGATACCAAAACGCGAGGTATAAAGGTCGAATGTCGGTTCCTCCTCGGTAGCAATACGCATACCTACATTAATCTCGGGCGCATCGAAAGTTTCATACACACGGAGTTCACTCTTGCAGTCCAAAATTGGAATAACATTGAGTCCGGCATGAATCATGCGCTGAATTCCTGCAAAATAATCGGGCGTTTTATACCCGTTGCAGAGAATATAAACATCTTTATTTAGCTGTCCTTTTTCCAAAAGATTCAGTACTATATCTGTATCAAATGCTGAAGAAAGCTCCACATGTGCATTGTGCTTGAGCGCCTCTTCCAAAACATGTGCAAAGTGGGCACTTTTGGTACAATAAGAAAAAACATAAGGTTGGCGGTAATCGCATTTTTCCATTGCTGTATGGAAATATTCACGAGCTTTCTCAATCTGTTCTCCAATCTTAGGAATATAGGTCAGTTTGAGTGGCGTGCCAAATTGTTGAACCAAATCTTTGATAGGAATATTGTTAAACCACAGGTGGTTGTCCTCGACCTTGAAACCGGCTTGTGGAAAGTGGTAGGTCTGATGAATGAGGTCGGTGTACTTGTTATTCAACTTTCATTATAGATTAAAAGGGTGAAACCAAAGATTTGCCCCTCGTTTGAGGTCCGCTTACTTCAATAAGTTTATTTTCAATTACATATCAGCAAAAGCCATTAAAGGACTTTTCATTAAGAACAAAAATAACAACTTTGTAATTAGTTTGGGTCAAAACATGATTATTTTTAGTTAAACTTTGAAAAATTTGTGAGAGTGGCGATATTTGCAGAACTTTGAAGCTCGAAACCAGGAGGTCAGTAACCAGTAATTCTGTTACAGAGGAACGAACAACACTAAATCATTAAACTATAAAAGTACCAAGTACTCAGTACCCTCTACCAAGTACTTTTCATCCACACATTAACAACATGAACATAGAGCAACTAATAAAAGAAAACGTCGTCAAAGCAATACAGGCACTTTATAACAGTGCAGTTGAAGCCGATAGCGTTCAAATAAACAGTACGCCAAAAAACTTCGAAGGCAACTACTCGGTAGTTGTTTTTCCATATCTTAAACTGTCGGGCAAAGGGCCGGAAGATACAGGAAGGGCGATTGGTGAATACCTTAAAGAACATTGCGATGAGGTCGTGGACTTTAATGTCGTAAAAGGTTTCTGCAATCTGCATATCTCCGATGTTTTTTGGAGAAAATTCCTAAAATCACTGACTTTGGACAGTAATTATGGAATGGGCAAACCCAAAGGACAGACCGTCGTGGTGGAATATTCCTCTCCAAACACCAATAAACCGCTGCATTTGGGTCATATCCGCAATAATCTGCTCGGATATGCTGCTGCTGAAATCCTAAAAGCAGCAGGTTATAATGTCAAAAAAGTCCAGATTATCAATGACCGTGGCATTCACATCTGCAAAAGTATGCTGGCCTGGCAATTGTTTGGCAATGGCGAAACTCCTGAATCATCCGGAATGAAGGGCGATCACCTGGTGGGTAAGTATTATGTAATGTTCGAACAGAAATTTCAGGAAGAATACAAGGCCTGGCAAAAAACGGAGGCTGCAGTAATCGTTTTGAACGAATGGCTGGGCAAAGAAAAGGATATTGCCAAGGTCAAAAAAGAATTGGAGAAGAAACAGAAGGATAATCCGGAATTCATCATTGATGATGCCGCCTATTCCTCATATTTTTTCAAAGAGGTTTATAAAAATACCTATTTTAATGCTTACAGTGTGTTGGGCATTGAAGCTAAAACCATGCTCCAAAAATGGGAGGCCGGAGATGCCGATACAGTCGCACTTTGGACGATGATGAATCAGTGGGTTTATGCCGGATTTGCCATTACCTATAAAACATTGGGGGTAGATTTCGATAAATTGTATTTTGAATCTCAAACCTATCTGAGCGGAAAACAGTTGGTAGAAGATAATCTGAACAGTACAAATCCCATCTTTTTCAAAAAAGAAGACGGCTCTGTCTGGGTAGATCTGACGGATGTAAAATTGGACGAAAAGGTGGTACTCAGAAATGACGGCACATCCATGTATATTACTCAGGACATGGGTACTGCACAACTTCGTTATCAGGATTTCAATATGGACCGCATGGTCTATGTAGTTGGGAATGAGCAGGAATACCATTTCAAGGTATTGTTTGAAATTCTGCATCGCCTGGGACATTCTTATGCCAAAAAATGCTACCATCTCTCCTACGGTATGGTGGAACTGCCTGAGGGCAAAATGAAATCGCGTGAAGGAACTGTCGTAGATGCTGATGATTTGATTGTTGAATTGGTAAATGATGTGAAAGAAGCTTCCGAAGAGCGTTCTACGCTGGAAGGGCTGCCCGATGAAGAAAAAACTTCTATCTGGCGCAATGTGGCTTTGGGTGCATTGAAATTTTATATCCTGAAAGTAGAGCCCAAAAAAGGCATGGTCTTCGACCCCAAACAATCTATTGACCTACAAGGACATACGGGCCCATATATTCAAAACGCTTATGTGCGTACACAGTCGGTACAGCGTGCTTTTGCGCAAAAACAGATTGTCACGGAAGGCGTTGATTATTCAGAATATCAGTTGCAGGATATCGAACGCGAGCTTTTGCTGCAAATGCAGCAATTCCCTGCTTCTATACAAAAGGCTGCCGAGGGCTACAATCCCGGTGAAATTGCCAACTATCTATACGATCTGGGCAAAACCTTTCATCAGTTTTGGAATATTGTCAAAATCCTGGATGAAAACGATATGCCTGCATCTGCTTTCCGTTTGGATTTGAGTAAGGCTGTGGCGATGGTGTTGAAATCGGCAGGAAAGCTGCTGGGCATGGAGATGCCGGGGAGAATGTAGGATTTAATTTGAAAATTTGAGAACCGATCTCGTCCCAAAGACGAGCGAGCTCTTTAATCTGAAGAACCGAACGAAGTGAGCTCCGTGCAGCGATTTGAAGATTTGAAGATTGTCGACCTGAAGGTTTTTTGAGCCCCTCTTTTAAAAATTTAAAATTTTTAAAGAGGGGCTTTTCAATTCCTGCTGAGTTTTCGGAATATTAATCAGCGAGCCGATGGCTTTAGCCTCCCGAAGCAGCACCGAAAAAATGAATTATTATGCCATTGTGCCTCCCCTCTTTTTCAAGAGAGGGGAAACCCGCAGGGAGGGCTGAGTTATACCCTGTTTCAGCCCCAGCAGGGCGATATCTGCCTGCTAATTTGCCCAAAGCAAAAGCATTGTTCTCTGAGCGTTGGTTCTGTGACC
>JBIKQC010000410.1:0-4551 GCA_044349855.1 Saprospira sp. | reverse complement strand
CTGATCAATCCTATAAAATGTATGGTTTTTCCAACCTCGTAAATCCAAAACATAAGCTAAATATAAAGATAATTAGATGTTTATAAAATAGTGAAATTTCATTTGCCTATCAAAGAAATTAAAATTATTCACAATCAATTGTAAAAATACGCCAAAAGCATATCTTTTGCCAAAAGCTCTGCTTTTTGTTACAAAAAAATAGATTACTTTTGTTTTAGTATTTGCAATCAAGAAATCAAACCTAAGTAGAATCCTAAAAAACTTGAACTATGCGATTAACTTTATTATTTACCCTGCTCATTTTCGCATTTCGGCTGAATGCACAAGATCCAACACAAACTGTGCGTGGAATCGTGTTGGATAAGGAAACAAAACAACCGATCATCGGAGCCACTGTTTTTATTAAAGACTCTGAGCCTCAGATTGCTGCTGTGACTGATATTGATGGTACATTTATTTTAGAAAATGTACCTTTGGGACGTAAGACATTTTCTGCGCAATATGTAGGCTATCTGCCATTTATGGTCGAAAATATCATTGTGACCGCAGCAAAGGAACTCTACCTGGAAATAGAGATGATTGAATCTTCACAGACAACAGATGAGGTGGTTGTAACGGCTACTGCGGGCTCGAACAGCCCTTTGAATGAGCTTTCTGTGGTGAGTACTCGCTCTTTTTCGGTAGAAGAAACGCAGCGATATGCAGCAAGTATCAATGACCCTGGCCGTATGGTGATGGCCTTCCCCGGTGTTCAATCCAATAATGACTCTGAAAATGACATCGTTATACGCGGCAACTCAGCTGTAGGTGTACTTTGGCGCGTAGAAGGTATGGATATTGCCAACCCGAATCACTTTGCCCGACCTGCAACTTCAGGTGGTGGAATTTCTGTATTTAGTGCTTCTTTGTTGTCAAATTCAGATTTTTCCACAGGTGCTTTTGCAGCCGAATACGGCAATGCACTTTCCGGAGTTTTTGATATGCGATTCCGCAAAGGAAACCTGCAAAAAAGAGAGTCCACTTTTCGCTTTGGTCTTATAGGTGTCGATCTAGCGACTGAAGGTCCTATCAAAAAAGGCCGCAGTTCTTATCTCGTGAATGCCCGTTATTCAACCCTCGGTATTTTGGGTAAAATTGGTGTTTACGTAATACGTGATAATGTTTCCAATAACTTCCAGGATCTGTCTTTTAACCTTTATTTTTCTTCTCCCGACAACAAGAACATGTTTACTGTCTTCGGTATGGGCGGACTCAGTCAGGAAAATTGGTGGATGCGCGATACTGCCCGTTGGAAATACAATTACGACTACGATTGGAATGAGAATCACTCCAATCTGGGCGTTTTGGGTATGACTTATACAAGACTGCTCAATGAAAAATCCTTCCTGAAAATGACTTTGGGCGGTACTGTTAGTGAAATTTATGATTTTCAGATTTCACCCAGAATTACTGCCGACTCAGCGATTTGGTTGGAAAGAAATGATTTTTTGAACACGCAGTTTACCTTCCATCCTGTTTACAGTTACAAAGTTAACAGTCAATTGCGTTTCAAAGCTGGTCTGATTTCAACCGTACATCTTTGGAATCTGGAATATGGTGAAGACCGCGGCGGTGCTGGTTATCAAAATTTCTTGGGAACTTTCACTCCGCTGGGATTGAGACCGGTTAACAACGATTATTTTTTACCTAATTCAAATATTGATCTTGAGCGCGAAAGAGGATTAGGTCTCATAGGCAATACCTTTATGCAACAGGCATATATACAGGGTTCTTATCGTCCAACCGAAAAAATAACACTAAATGCAGGTGCACATGCCATGTATTTGGCACTGAACAATACTGCTGCGATTGATCCTCGATTTTCATTTAAATATGCTGCAACAAAAACAACAAATCTGACTTTAGCCTACGGCCTGCACAGTAAGGCCCTGCCTTGGGGAACTTACTTTCTTTCAGTTACTGATAATTTAGGTAATATAACCCGTCCGAATACAGATCTGAAATTTACCCGTTCGCACCATGCTGTTGCAGGTATAGAACAGATTATCGGTAAAAGCTTTCGTATTTCTTTGGAAGGCTATTTCCAATATATGTTTAATGTTCCAATCAGTTTAGACTCCAACAGTACTTACTGGTTTTATAATATGCGTGACAATTATGGCACTCAGGCAATGACAGATAAAGGATTTGGCAGAAATTACGGTGCAGATCTTACCCTTGAAAAATTCTTTGGCAAAGGATTTTTTGCAATTGTCAGCGGTTCTTATCTCCGTTCTACCTTCAAGGCCTGGGGTGATGAATTCCGTTCCTCACGCATGGATAATGTCTTTTCAAGCAGTTTTATAGGAACCAAAGAATTTGAATTGAACAAAGGCAAAGGCGGTGTGCTGCAAATTGGTTTAAAAGCCTTCCTGCGTGGGGCACTCCACTATGAAACTGTTGATATTGACGCATCTCAGGCTTCCGGATATTTTATTGCCGATCAGGACAAGGCTTTCGACGCACAGTTTACAAAACCTTATTTCCGTATGGATGCCCGTTTGGCTTATCGCAAAGATTATAAAAAAATCAACTGGATGCTGGCTTTGGACGTGCAGAATGCGACTAATCAGGTCAATTACCGTTCTTATCAGTACAATAGAAATACATTGGGACTAGAGCCTGATGCAAACTCGAGTTTAACGCCTGTTTTGAGTTTCCAGATAGATTTTTAGTGATTTAATTTATCCGAATTTTCTTTTTAATACTTTTAAAATCCCGAAGTCTTATTGATTTCGGGATTTTTTTATAAAAAAATGAGGTCTCGGGAATTTTTGAGCATTTTTTGCAATTAGCAAGTGTAGATTTTAGGACGGTACCTTCTCTAATCTAATTTTCAAAACTCGAAATAACAAAAAACAATGTCTAAGAAAGAAAAATTACACGGCAAGGATCTGGCTGTTTTAGGATATGAAAACAATGAATTGAGAAGCCTGGCTATGCTGATCGTCGGTCGTTTGTACAAACACGACGGAAAAGAAAAACAAATTGAAGTATTAAAAGACCTGATGTTGAATCCGGAAAATTATTTAATGCACCCGGAATTAAGCCCAATTGTCAATAAAATTCTGGAAATCGAAAAGGATACACCAAAATATATTTTTGAGGATAAAGCTTATGAAATATACGGTGAAGAGGGTATCGATAAATCAGCTCAGGATCAGATGAAACAGGCGATGAGTCTGCCAATTTCGGTCGGCGGAGCATTGATGCCGGACGCACATCATGGTTACGGATTACCTATTGGTGGTGTATTGGCAACAGAAAATGCCATTATTCCTTACGGTGTTGGCGTCGATATCGGTTGCCGAATGTGCCTGTCTGTCTTTGAAGCTAAAGGAGAATGGTTGAACAGCAAAAAGAATGAATTCAAGAAAATTCTGGAGCAGAATACCAAATTCGGTGATGGTTATTTTGATGACAACAAACGCGATGACGACTTCTTTGACCGCGCTGAATTCGGCGAATTGGCCATTTTGCAGCATTTGAAAGACCGCGCTTTTAAACAGATCGGATCTTCAGGTGGTGGAAATCACTTTGTGGAATTCGGTCTTGTGGAAGTAGGAGAGGGCGATGCTGCCTTGGGATTGGCTCCGGGTAAATATATTGCATTGCTGTCGCATTCAGGTTCCCGTGGATTCGGTGCCAATATAGCTGGATATTACACCGATTTAGCGCGTAAAAAACGCAAATTGCCAAAGCAGTTCGAACACATGTCCTGGCTGCATATGGATGAGGCGGAAGGTCAGGAATACTGGTTGGCTATGAATATGGCGGGAGATTATGCTTCGGCCTGTCATCACCATATCCACAAGCGTATCGGAAAGGTTTTGGGTTATGATACCATTTTGCGAGTTGAAAATCATCATAATTTTGCTTGGAAAGATACGATGCCTGATGGCCGCGAGGTCTATATCCACCGCAAAGGTGCTACACCGGCTAAGGTCGGTGAATTGGGAATTATCCCGGGTTCAATGACTTTACCGGCTTTTATTGTAAAAGGTAAGGGGCACCCGAATGCGCTGTATTCAGCTTCTCACGGTGCCGGCCGTTTGATGTCCCGCACAAAGGCTTCTGCTCAGTTTACGCATAAAATGATGCGCGATGAGTTGGAACGCCACGGTGTGGAATTGATTGGCGGCGGATTGGATGAATCTCCATTTGCCTACAAAAATATTCACGAAGTGATGAAGGCTCAAAACGAATTGGTAGAAGTGATCGGGTCTTTCTATCCTAAGATTGTGCGAATGGAATAACTATTTAATTTAATTTGAGAATTTGAGAATTTGAGAATTTGAGAATTTGAGAATTTGAGAATTAAACTAAATTATTTGAAGATTGAACTATAAAATTTGAGAACCGAACTCATCCCAAAAATGAGAGCGCACTATAATTCAAGGATTTGAACTATCGATTGCAGACAATTGATTATACACATTAACATATCATCACATCAACATATCAACACATCAATATTATCATGTCAAAAACAATTCTCATCACCGGAGGTGC
>JBIKQC010000409.1:0-4558 GCA_044349855.1 Saprospira sp. | reverse complement strand
TTTCAAAATCAGCAATTGTGATTACCGATTCTGGTGGAATTCAAGAAGAAACTGCCTTTTTGGGAAAGCCTTGCGTCACAATCAGGAAAAACACCGAAAGACCTATCACCATAACGGAAGGAACAAATATTTTAATGGATTTGCACAACGAAGACTTTTTATCCTTTGTACAAACGCATCAGGACAATTTAAAAAAGGCACATTTAAACCCAATAAAATTTTGGGATAACAAGGTAAGCGATAGAATTCTGGATGTGATAAAACAATGCCGTGTTAAAAAATAAAGTATATTTCGCTATTGTTGGCATCGGCCATATCGGTAAACGCTATATCGAGATGATTCAACGTCATCCCGAGGCAGAGCTTGTTGCTTTTTGCGATACTAAATCAAAGGAAGAATTGGGTCTGCAAGCTTTTGTCGAAATTCCTTTTTATAACAATATCGATGATATGCTTCTTGCAGAACAAAATCTCGATGTAGTCTGTATTTGCACGCCAAATGGCCTTCATGCCGAACAGGCAATAAAAGCCTTGGACAAGCACAAACATGTAGTCATTGAAAAACCGATGGGCCTGACAAAAGCGCAGTGTGAACAGGTAATTTTCAAAGCCATGAATGTTTCCCGTCAGGTATTCGGCGTCATGCAAAACCGTTACTCCCCCCCTTCTACATGGATAAAAGAGGTAGTAGAACAGAGACTTTTGGGCGACATCTGCATGGTACAGATCAATTGCTATTGGAATCGGGATGACCGCTATTATCTTCCAAATGGTAAAGCGCATAGCTGGAAAGGCCGTAAAGATTTGGACGGAGGAACACTTTTTACTCAGTTTTCCCATTTTATCGACATCATGTATTGGCTTTTTGGCGATATTACTAATGTGCAGGCCCGTTTTGCCAATTTTTCGCATCAGCATAGCATCGAGTTTGAAGATTCGGGATTTGTTTCTTTTGAATTTGTCAATGGCGGCTTAGGTAGTCTCAATTATTCTACTTCGGTTTTTGACAAAAATCTGGAAAGCAGTCTCACTGTCATCGGCAAAAATGGCAGTGTAAAAATTGGCGGTCAGTATATGAACGAAGTAGAATACTGCCATATTGAAGGTTATACGATGCCTGAACTGCCAGCTTCCAATCTGGCCAATGATTACGGTCATTACAAAGGCTCTGCTGCCAATCATGTCTATGTAATAGAAAATGTTGTAGACGTACTAAAAGGTCGCAAAAGCATCACAACCAATGCCTTGGAGGGCTTAAAAGTCGTAGAAATTATAGAGAAAATCTATAAATCAAAAACTAATTCATAGCAAACAATGATTTTCAACTCTTTAGACTTTGCTATATTTCTGCCTATCGTTTTTATACTTTATTGGTTTGTTACCAATAAAAACCTTTGGCTGCAGAATTTACTGATTGTAGTTTCCAGTTATATTTTTTATGGCTGGTGGGATTGGCGTTTTTTGTCTTTAATTCTTTTCAGTACAGTACTCGATTATGCCTGTGGCGTTGCCTTAGGCAGAACAGATGACCGTTTCAAACGAAAAATAATTTTGGGAACCAGCCTCAGTGTAAACTTGGGCTTATTGATGTATTACAAATATTTTAATTTCTTCCTGGAAAGCTTTGAATCTGCATTTACACTGTTTGGACAGGATATTGAAATGGGTGCTTTGAATATCATACTTCCTGTCGGGATCAGTTTCTATACCTTTCAGACCCTCAGTTATACCATAGATGTTTATCGCCGCGACCTGAAACCCACGCATGATTTTGTGGCTTTTACCGCTTATGTGACCTTTTTCCCACAATTAGTCGCAGGTCCGATCGAGAGGGGAACTCATCTGCTCCCGCAATTTTACAAACAAAGAGTCTTTGATTACAACAAATCGGTAGACGGCCTCAGGCAAATTCTTTGGGGTCTTTTCAAAAAAGTAGTTATAGCAGATAATTGTGCGGAATTTGCCAATATCATTTTTAATAATTCGGCCGATTATTCCGGCTCTACCTTACTTTTGGGCGCACTGTTTTTTACTTTTCAGATTTATGGCGACTTTTCAGGATATTCCGATATAGCTATCGGGACATCGAGACTCTTCGGTTTTGACCTGATGCAAAACTTTGCTTTTCCATATTTCTCAAGGGATATAGCTGAATTTTGGCGGCGTTGGCATATTTCTCTATCCACCTGGTTTAGAGATTATCTTTACATTCCGCTGGGCGGTAGTCGCGGAGGCACTTGGATGAAGGTAAGAAATACTTTTATTATCTTTTTGGTCAGTGGCTTTTGGCATGGAGCCAATTGGACATTTGTCGTTTGGGGGGCTTTAAACGCTATTTATTTCCTGCCTTTGTTATTGTCCAACAAAAACAGACAAAATTTGGGGGTTATTGCAGAAGGAAAATTCCTGCCTTCATTTCGCGAACTTTTGGCAATGCTCTCTACATTTGGATTAACAGTTTTTGCTTGGATCTTTTTCAGAGCAGACAATTTAAATCATGCATTTACTTTTATTCATGATATTTTTACACTTTCACTTTTTTCAATACCGTACATAATTGAACCTGAATCAGGACTGCATATATTGCCTAAATTGGTTATAATTTTTATTTTAATATTTCTCTTTATAGAATGGAACGGAAGAACAGGAAAATATGCTCTTGAAAATTTATGGCTAAAAAAACCAAAGATATTACGATGGGTGTTTTATTACTTAATTGCATTGTGTATTTTGTTCTACGGTGGAAAAGATCAAGCATTTATTTATTTCCAATTTTAATCTTATGAAAAGATTTTTGATTCAGACTTCCATATTAACTCTTTTTGTTCTATTATCTTTCGGACTGATTATTTCCCGCACTGACGGCTGTTCTGATAATTTTTATCTGAGATTTACAAGTCCTGTCCAAAAAAGTTTAATTATTGGCACATCTAGGGCTGCTCAGGGACTGCTACCTGATATATTAAATTTTGAAACTGATTTCAGTTTGTACAACTATTCATTTACTGTGATTCAAAGTCCTTATGGTCCAGCCTATTATAACAGTATTGTAAAAAAAGTAGATCCTAAATCCAAAAATGGTTTATTTTTAGTAACTATTGATCCGTGGAGTATAGCTTCTGACAAAACAAATCCTGAAGATTCTACACTTTTCAGAGAGACGAATTTGTGCGTTGCGAATACCCCTTTTGTTGCAATGAATCCTAATTTTTTTTATTTGGTCAATAACAATAGTTTCGGTAAATATATTAAACCACTTTTTTTAAAAGAACAGACAGTTTGTCTTCATAATGACGGTTGGTTAGAAATTTCAGTCGATATTGGAGACTCCGCTGAAATAGAAGGCAGAATAGAAAAAAAAGTGGCCCTTTACAGAGCTACAATGCTGCCCAAAAACAGTTATTCTGATTTGAGAATGAAATACCTCCTAAAAACTATCGCTTTCCTCAAAAAACATGGACGTGTTTATCTTATAAGATTACCTATTCATCCTTCAATTATGGCAATCGAAGATGAATTAATGCCTGATTTTAATAACAAAATACAAAAAGCAGTAGAAAGTTCTAATGGGTATTTGAATCTAACATCTTATAACAAAGAAATGTCATATACAGATGGTAATCATTTAGATCTAAAATCAGCAAAACATGTTTCTGAAAAAGTAAAGAATTGGGTTCAAGGACTCAAATGATCATTTTTTATTCAGTGCTGCACCCCAAAAATTTCTTCCAGTTTATTCCCCCTCGATCCTTTCACATATATATAATGTTTTGATGAATCAAGTTTGGATTCAATCCAATTTTTAGCTGCTGATCCATCTTCAACATGATGAATTTTCGACAGTTGCGGAAATTTTACATTTACAAATTCCTTACCGACAAAAATTATTGAATCGAATCGCTCATATCTGATGTATTTATCGACGAGATGCTGATGTTCCTCATCGCTATATTCCCCAAGTTCCAACATTTCTCCCAAAACTAGTATTTTTGGCATTTCGGGACTATCCTGAGCCGCACGTATAAAAACCTCCATACTGCTGGGATTGGCATTGTAACAGTCGAGCAAGAGAGTATGACCCTTCCATTCCAGCATTTGAGAACGAAGTGCAGCCGGACGGTAAGCACTCAATGCATCTGCAATTTTATGTATATCTACACCAAACTGATGGCCAATCTGAGCAGCAGCTAGTATTGCATCGCGCCAAAAATCACCAAAAAGGGCTGTTTTTACTTGGGCAGATTCATCATTTATCCATAAATCCAATTCGAGCAGCGGGGAACCTGTAATTTCGGCTCTGATACTGTCGTTGTCATCGCCATAAGTGATGCGCTGCGGAACTGCAGTTGAACTTTGCATGAGTATATTGTCCCGACCGTTTACAAAAACCAAGCCTCCATTTTCTTCAAAATAGTCATAGAGTTCCTTATTGGCCATGATGACATTTTCAAAAGATCCGTATTCACCCAGGTGGTCTTTTCCGGAATTGGTTACCAAACCATAGTTTGGATGTACCAATTTTGTAAGATAGGCAGTTTCTCCCAGGTGATTGGCACCC